>JABSPC010000609.1 GCA_013215515.1 Crocinitomicaceae bacterium | reverse complement strand
TCTCAAATGAATCCTCATTTCATTTTCAACTCTCTTAATTCCATACAAGACCTTGTTTTGAGAGAAGAAACGGAGAATTCTTACGATTATATTGTGCTCTTCGCAAAGCTGGTTAGAAACACGCTTAATCATTCCAATCAAGACTTTATTCCAATTGAAAAAGAATTGGAGTTTTTGGATGTTTATTTAACATTGGAACAATTGCGGTTCGCCAAAGATTTCAAATACTCTGTTGAATTCAACGGTACCAAAGACATTGATGTTCCTTCCTTATTGATTCAACCTTTCATTGAAAATGCATTGGTTCATGGCTTATTGCACAAAAAAGGATTAAAGAAGCTTGAAATTAAATTCGTACTTACAGATAAGCTGACGTGTACTATAATTGATAATGGAGTAGGACGGAAGCGCGCAAAAGATATTTTAAATCGACAAAGAGGAGGACATGAATCCTTCGCAATGATGGCAATTGAACAACGGTTTAAATTGTTGAACAAACAGCTCGGAGCGGAAATAGGAACATATGAAATAACAGACCTTTATAATGGCGAAGAAGCTGTTGGAACAAGCGTAGTTCTAACAATTCCATTCCGTCAACATTATTAACTCGTAAAGCCAATGCGACTATCCGTAAAATTCATGGTTACTGAATCACAATTATTTTAATCTTTATAAAATGAGTCGATTAAAAGTCATAGTGGTAGATGATGAGGAAGCAGCACGAAATGTTCTGACGAACCTTTTGCAGCGGTGTAGTGCTAGCATTGATATTGTAGCAACTTGTGAAGACGTACCTGAAGCAGTGAAATGCATCAATAAATTCAAGCCAGACCTTGTTTTTTTAGATGTTCAAATGCCTAACTATGCAGGGTACGAAATTGTAAACTTCTTCGATAAAATTGATTTTGAAATTGTATTCATAACAGCGTTTGATCAATACGCAATCAAGGCTTTTGAACTAAGCGCCGTTGATTATATCGTAAAACCAATCGAACGTCAACGTTTGAATGAAGCCATTAAAAAGGTGGAGGATAAATTGGAACAGCGTACAACTATTGAGGGCTATCAACTATTGATGGAATCGATGCGTGGCAAGGAATTGGGTAAGATTGTTCTCTCCGAATTAAGTGATGGACAACTAAATAAGCACATTATACACCTTAAAGATATTATTTCCATTGAGGCCATGGGGGCTTATTGCCAAGTGCACTTAATGAATGCCCCTTCTTTTTTAGTCAGTAGAAATTTAAAACACATCGAATCCTTATTGCCAATTGAAGCTCCCTTCTTCCGTTCTCACCGCTCATGGGTTGTGAATTTAGACCACGTAGTTCAGTTCTGTCCTCGATCAGGAGTTATTCAGATGAAGAATGACTTTACGGCAAAAATCTCCAAGAATCGTTTAGAAGCTTTTGAGAAAGTGAGCAATCTGTGAAATTCCGTTTACAAAATCAAATGCACGTTTCATAAAATGCATGAGGTCTCAATTTGCAATAATACTAGATTAGTGACAACCACTCTGAGCAGAGGAATAATTTCAAATTAATTTTCTGCTTATTTATTATGTTCGCTCTCTAATGATTAGTCAAACAATCAAAAAAATCGTAGAAGATCTAAACATCTACGTCAATTTCAAACGTAACAAGCTCAATCCATTAAAGGACTATGTTGTTTTGAAGCACATCGGCAAAACCATGCCGAACATAACTGCTGATGAAAAGATATTTGTGAACCTGATCAACATTGAAGAAGATGTGGTTTATAAAAATCAAATGGCTGCCAATCAAATAGGTACCAACTCCGTTATAACTGGTTCTTATTCAATGCGAGTGAATCTATACGTGCTTTTTGCATTTCACCCAGGAGATTCAAACGGTGAGTACAGTGACGCCCTCAAATTATTGACAGATGTTCTTAGGTATTTCCAAGGCAAGCGAAATATGGAAGTGCATTTTCCACCTGAACCACCATATATAATGGATGTAAACTACCACAACATCAGTCTTGAAGATTCCTACAATTTGTGGTCAAACATGGGAGGAGAGCAAAAGCCCTATGCCATTTTTCAATTCAGATTACTCGAAATACTACCAGAATCAGACACACTTCAAGTGTCTGGAATGATAGAAGAACCAGTGTTAACTATAAACCCAATCCCTGATAACAACTAAAGAAATAACTAAAACGAAAAATAATAACAGAAATAAAATTAAACAATCACTATGAGCTTAGATTTAAAAACGCCCGGAGTATATATAAAAGAGAATTCTCTTTTGCCTCCATCAATTGTACAGATTTCAACCGCAATTCCAGTATTCTTAGGATATACTGAGTTATCGGTTTCAGAACCAACTCGAATTTCATCTATGAAGGAATTTGAAGCATCTTTTGGTGGAGCTTATCAATACCAATACGACATTACACTTCCGGCTGCAGGACCAGAGCTAACCACAGTAAAAGCGGCTTTAGGTTCTTACTTTTTCTATGAAGCTATTCAGTTGTATTTCGCAAATGGAGGCGGCCCTTGCTTTATTCTTTCAACAGGAACTCATCTTGATACAATAGTTTCAGGGGATTTCGCAACTAAAATGGAAGAAATTGAAAAGCTGGATGAGCCAACAATTATCGCATTTCCAGAAGCTGCAAATTTACTTCCTGTAGATTACAAAGCTGTTACCGATGCGGCATTTATTGTTTGTGATAAAATGAAAGATAAGTTTGTTTTAATAGATACACCGAAGTCAATTGATTTAACCTTAAGTTCTCCCAATACTGACTTAACGGCTTTTAGAACATCTTTAACAGCTACAAATCTTAATTATGGTGCTGCTTATTTCCCCCATTTGGAAACTACAGCTGATTATCAATTCAGTAGCAATTCAAAATATGCAAATGTTGCACTTTCAACTTTGAAAGCGGATGGTAGCGCTGATTACCAAAAAGCAATTGACTTATTAAATGCTGCAGGAACAGTTACGCTTCCTCCATCGTCGTTAATGGCAGGAGTTTATGCAAGCGTAGATAGAAACGTTGGTGTATGGAAAGCCCCTGCAAATGTTGCGCTTCAAGGAGTTGTAAAGGCAACTGTAGCGATTTCAGATAACAAACAAGCAGGTTTAAATGTTGATGTAAACTCAGGGAAATCCATTAATGCGATTAGAAACTTCGCTGGTAAAGGAACTGTAGTTTGGGGAGCAAGAACGCTTGATGGTAACAGCAATGAATGGCGCTACATCTCTGTTCGTCGCTTATTTATGATTGCAGAAGAATCAATCAAAAAAGCAACATCTCAATTTGTCTTCGAACCAAACGATGCAAAAACTTGGGTTAAAGTGAGTGGTATGATTAGCTCTTACTTGGACGGACTTTGGAAGGAAGGTGGTCTGTCGGGAGCTAAAGCAAGTGATGCCTATTTCGTAAATGTTGGTTTGGGAGTTACAATGACTACACAAGATATTTTAGAAGGAAAAATGATTGTTCAAGTCGGACTGGCAGCATCACGACCAGCTGAGTTTATCGTGCTTGAATTTTCTCATTTCATGAATCAATAAACAAAGCACATTATGATTTTAAAAACACCCGGAGTTTATATTAAGGAAACGAATAATTTCCCTCCATCAATAGTAGAAGAATCAACAGCTGTACCCGTTTTTGTTGGTTTTACAGAAGTCGTACCTCTCGCTTTGGTGTCACCGTTTGCGCCAGTCAATGATGTATTGATCACAAACATGCTGGATTTTAAAACGTCTTTCGGAGCAGAGTTCCCTGTTGAATATACGGTAAATACAGTTGGTGCTGAGCTTGTTATTCCAAATCGAAATTTCTATTTATACGACAGCCTTGATCTTTACTTTAGAAATGGAGGAGGGCCTTGTTATGTAATTAGTGCAGGAACATATTCGCCAGCTACATCGTATAAAACTGGAATTGAGAATGCAATTGCTAAAATTGATAAGGTTGGAGATGCAACAATTATAGTTGTTCCAGATCTTCATATAAAAAGTGCTGGAGCTGAAGTCTTTTCAGAATCTGATTATGGTTCGATGGCCAGCGAAATTTTGAATGTTTGCGGTGTAGAGAAAGACAAGTTCGCTTTGTTTGATTATCACACTGTATCTACAAGTGCAATTGATATGAGATCAGAACTGTCTCCACTTACTGGGAATTTGAAGTACGGAGCTTTGTATTATCCTTGGTTGAAAAATGGAAGAAATTTCCCTGTGGCTTATGATAGTTTATCGTCTGCGCCAGCGTCAACAATAGCTACAACAAGCGTAGCTGTATCGCCAGTTCTAACGGAGTCAATTGCAGAAATTAACAATGAGTTAGGAAGTTTAGAGACTGAATTGATTTTAAATGAAGTCAGTATCAATGGCTTGAACGAAAAATACGATGGGCTTCTAACTGCATATGCTGATGCTTCATCAGCAGGAAAAAGAGGAGCTTTAACCGATGTTTTCATGTTCCTGCACAATCTAATTGATCAACTAGAAACGGTTGAGTCATCGGTGAATGCAACAAGTCCATTCTTGGCAAGTATTGATCAACTGAAAATTACGCCTAGCTTCATCGCAGAAGTTCAAAAGTTAATTCGATTTGTCTTTTTACTTCAAGAT
>JABSPC010000608.1 GCA_013215515.1 Crocinitomicaceae bacterium | reverse complement strand
CGTTCTTTTTCTCGTTCACCAACCTTAGTAACAATTTGATTAGACACAAACAAGGAGGCCCCTACAAGTAGCAGCGCAAATACCATTAAGGCAATTTTCCATTTTTGTTTATTCGAATATAAATTCATAATATCAAATTAGTGAACGAATTTAAGGAGTAAAAAGATTGCTTTCAAATTTAATTCTCGATCAACACCTAAATTTAACCGATATAGCGCCTATTCTACGCGACGGTGATTGTAAAAATAGCAGTAATTTTATTGCACACAAATTATTGTGTTGGGCATGGAAAAAGTATTTAAGAAACCTTTAATTGTTTTCGCCGTATTATCAGGCGTATTGGCTTCAATTTTCTTTCTGTTTCCAATCAACCTATTTGACGGGGTGTACGTTGTTGACAATGGACTACAGCATTATACTCGGGATATTAATTTGAGCCTTTCCAATTTTGTTGGAATCGGAATTGAGGGGATGGAAGAGCTTGGAATAGTTGATTTTTACCTTAAACCACAGGGATATATTATTGCGGCGATAATGATATTTGGAATACCTGGATTGTTTGCTTACCGTATGTATTTAAAAGTAACCAACAAGCCAGAAGAGAAATAAAGGACTACAGCATATAAGGACTACTACAAATCAAGACTACTACAAATAACTACGAATGTTAGGACGACTTTTTAAGAGAACAGACTACAAAAACCTTATCCAAAACGGAGCTATAATTATCGATGTGAGAAGCCATCGAGAATTCAATGGTGGAGCAATTCCTGGGTCAGAAAATATACCATTGGATAAACTATTGGCAAAAGTGAAGGACCTTAAATCAAAGGCCGTGCCTGTTATTACGGTTTGTGCATCTGGAATGAGATCTAGCGTTGCAAAAGGTCATTTGAAAGCCGCTGGTCTGGAAGTATACAATGGCGGTGCATGGACAAAGATGATTCCTTTCGTCTACTAACCCCTTTTTCGCAATCTATAACGATACAGGGCGAATAGAGCAATCGAAGCCAATAGTATGAGAAAAATTTGCAGCACTGTGTAGGGCTCATCCTGATCCAATGTTTCACTTTTTGTCACTTGTTCTCCTGTCTCAATCGGTAAATCTTTGTTGAAACTATATTCTATCCAAGAACCATCAAAGTTTTTCACGTTTGTGTACCCTAGAATTTCGGTAAGAACCAAAGTTGTATGAGCCGATCGTACGCCTGAGTGACAATAAACTATTATCTCGCTATCCTTTTTCAATCCAAATTCAGATAGCTTTTTCTTGAGGTGATCTTTGCTTTTTAAGCGTTGATCACCAGTGGCATTAATTGCGTTTGTCCAAGGGTAAAATAGTGCGTTTGGAATGCGCCCAGATTTGAACGCACCGTCTTTAAGAATGGATCCTTCAAATTCTTCTTTCGTGCGTGCATCCAATATAAACGCTCCTCTTTTATTGGCGGCTAATAGTTCATCTAAATTTGCGTATAACGAAGAATCGATACCATTTGGGAATGAATATTCAGTTGGTTCAATTACAGACGGATTGCCAAATATTTTTGACAGATCCCCTTGACTGCCGTTGAGGATGTGAGCATTTTTATGTCCATAAACATTCAATATCCACCAAAATCGCGCTGCATCACATCCACCTTTATGATCGTATAAAAGAATAGTATCCTCAGATGTAATTCCGGATAAGCTCAATAGGTTTTCAATCGATTCTCTGGGAGCAATTATGCCCCCGAATTGCGCAGAGGTGTCCTCGTAGTCATCTCTCCAAATTCTTGTAGCAAATTCAACATGTCCTTTTGCGAACTCGTCTGGTTTGCAAATAGCAATTACTTTAACCTTTTCGATATGTCTAATATACATTTCGAAATCATTGGGTAATAGAGCCGTTTCCATTTGGCCGTATGCAATCCCAGAAATGAAGAGGAAGACTGACGCGAAAAGTAGTTTAATTCTAGAGTTCATACCATTCAATGTTTTTCAAATTTGCTCTTCTGCTTGCTTCTTTTGGTCCATAGTTTTTGCTCAAATAATCCAATATTGGACCTTCAAGAGTGCCTAAATCCCAAAGCCCCTGTGTTTCTTGCATCCAACGGATGTTTTCTTTCCAGCCTGCTCTTGTTGCTCTGTTTTGGGTGACTAATTCAAGAGAATGACAACTTGTACATTGTTGTTTCACGAGTAGGTATCCTTCCGCATATATCAATCCACTTTCGATTTCGATTCCGTCTACAACCTCAGGTTTCTCTTCGACTTTGTAGGGCGTTATTTCAACGTGCTTTTTAAACAACCCAGGTCGTAATTCTGAAAGGTAGGGCCAGAACAGAGCTAGTATGACTATAAAAGCAAAAAGATTAACGTATTTGCGTGCTTCGTTTTCCATTTAACTATACGCATTTAGTTGCAATTCGATGACAAGCATTGTTCAAATATCCTTTTGGGTTCCATGCTGGAAGAACCATTGGCTGCATAATTCCCTCGCTATCCGTAGCTCTGGACCAAATTTCATGGTATCCTTTTTCCGGCAAGGCAACTTGAATACGCCATTGTTGCCAAGCATTTTTATTTATGGCAGGATCTAAAACACATTTTCTCCAAGTCGCACCGTAGTCTATAGAAATATGCATTTCCTTAATTGATAGGTCCCCAGCCCAAGCATGGCCTCTAACTTCGAATGATTTTCGACCTTTAACCTTAGCTCCCGTTTTAGGGTGGGTGATGAGTGATTTGACTGGCATCACTTCAATTATTTTCATATCCTCTTCAGGAACTTTTGTGCCTGGAGCAACTGGATATTTTGGAATTCGATACGAATAGCCGTCCATTTTTGGGCCGTCATGCACCTTGTCGCGAATTGAAATTTTATGAAGCCATTTCCCAGAAGTTGATGCTGGCCAACCACCGAATACAAGTCGTAGGGGATAACCATTCATTAACGGTAAGTCATTATCGTTAACTGCCCACGCAATTAGTGCTTCGTCTTCTAATGCTTTTTTAATTGGAACACCTCTTGAGATAACCACTTTGTCTGGATCACCATTTAGATGTACGTCCTTACCGTAATAACCAATATATACGGCGTTCGATTTTACACCGACATCATTCAAAACATCTTTAAGTCGTATTCCAGTCCATTTAGGGCACGCAATTGCTCCAGTACTCCATTGGTTTCCTTTTGCCGCGGGAGTAAATTCCTTTCTGCCGTTTCCTCCACATTCTAGGGTTAGCTGATAGGAATACTGTTTAAAATTGGATTTAAGCTCAGCTAGAGTATATGTCTTGGTTTTTTCAGCCGATTCTCCTTCGATAGTCAATGTCCAGTTTTCCACATCAATATTTTCGGGAACTTTACCATTGTTCCGTACAAAGATTCGATCCGCTGGAGTGATTTTATCATCGAGCAAGTGGGGTGGTGTTTCAGCATTCCAAGGTTTGCTGTTGAGAATACTGAGTTCAGCATGTTTTCCAGCTATTTTGGAATTTCCACCAGCCGTCTTATTATTTGAAGTTGTTTTCTTTTGCGATTTTATACCAGTATTACTGGAAATTGAATTCCCAGCCAAAACAAGCCCGAACAAGGTCAGGACAGATCTGGAAATAAAGCTTGTTCGATCAAGTTTATTCGAAGGATTTTTTTTGTCGCTCATAAGCAATTAATAGAAGTGCTAATGTAAAAAAAATGGATCAATATCATAATCAAATCGGACGTAGATGATTGGCTATTTCAACTCCATTATTGCATTTCAATAATGCCGAATCACTGTTCATAATAGGTGCTTTGGTTTATTGAATTCCACTATCTTTGGAAAATAAATAGATTTAATGGGAACTTATTTCGATACATTTTACAATAGCTTCGGTGGTGCTGGTAACTATCTGTGGAAGCTAATGTCGCATTTCATGTTGAATGGAAGAATAAGCGGGTTTTATTTATTGATTATATTTTCATTGCTCGTTTGGGGACTTGAATTGTGGTTCCCTTGGAGAAAAAATCAAAAGATATTCCGTAAAGATTTTTGGCAAGATGGATTTTACATGTTCTTCAACTTTTACTTTTTTAATTTATTGCTTTATGCGGCATTGACAAATGTGGTCTACCGTGGAATGGTTGATGTGCTTAAACCCTTAGGTTATAAAGGGGGGCATCTGATTGATTTGTCGGGAATCCAGTGGTTTTTGCAATTGGTTATTTTCTTCTTTATTGCTGATTTCGTCCAATGGTTAATTCACAATCTATTACATCGTGTTCCTATTCTTTGGAAGTTCCACAAGGTGCATCATTCTGTTAAGGAAATGGGTTTTTCGGCACATTTGAGGTATCACTTCTTGGAGACTTTTGTGTATCAAACGATAAAGTATATTAGTCTTTCAATGATTTTCGGGTTTCATCTTGAGAATGCATATTACCCGTATGCTTTCACGGTTATTATTGGACACTTGAATCATGCTAATTTGGGCTGGGATTATGGACCATTAAAGTACTTTTTCAACAACCCTAAGATGCATATCTGGCACCACTCTAAGGAGTTGCCAAAATCACATCCAAAAGGCATGAACTTTGGGATTTCATTAAGCTGTTGGGATTATATTTTCGGTACGAGCCATGTCCCAAAAGATGGGCGCGATATTGAGCTCGGTTTTCCAAATGATGAAAACTACCCAGAAACGTTCGTTGGACAGGTTATAAAGCCATTTCAAAAGGAAGAAGAATCTTAGATCAGTCGCAAGCTCCTTTTTGGATCGGTCACGGGTTCCCGGTTATATCGTCTTTCAGACTTATTCTGTATTTTATTGAAATCAGGATAAATCTAAAAGCCCAAAGGGTGATCTAACATCCAAAAGGGAGGAACGAACGATCCAAAAGCAAAGCGATCTAACAATCTATCTAAGTAAATTCGTCATCGATACCTTAGCCCCAATAATCGAAGTCAATTCATCAATAGAAACGCGCTCTTGCTCCATTGTATCACGATCTCTAATCGTAACGGTATTGTCTTCCATTGTTTGATGATCAATCATTACACAGTAAGGCGTTCCAATCGCATCTTGACGACGGTAACGTTTACCTGGAGAATCTTTTTCATCGTAAGCACAATTATGATCGAATTTCAATTCATTCACAATTTCTCTCGCCTTTTCAGGAAGTCCATCCTTTTTGGTGAGAGGCATTACAGCAACTTTGTAAGGAGCTAAAGCTGGAGGAAGTGAAAGAACCACTCTTTCAGTATCATTTTCCAACGTTTCAGTTTTGAAAGAAGAACTCAATATCGCAAGGAACATTCTATCCAAACCAATTGAAGTCTCAACCACATAAGGAACATAGTTTTTATTCATTTCTGGATCAAAGAATTGAAGCTTTTTACCAGAGTGCTCTTCGTGTTGTTTTAAATCAAAATCAGTTCGAGAGTGAACTCCTTCAAGTTCTTTGAACCCCATTGGGAAGTTAAACTCAATATCAGCAGCTGCGTTCGCGTAGTGTGCTAATTTGATATGATCATGGAAACGGTAATTTTCCTCACCCAACCCTAACTTGTTATGCCAAGCGATACGTTGCTTTTTCCAGTATTCGTACCATTTCATTTCTTCACCAGGACGAACGAAAAATTGCATTTCCATTTGTTCGAATTCGCGCATTCTAAAGATAAATTGACGCGCAACAATCTCGTTTCTAAATGCCTTACCAATTTGTGCAATCCCAAACGGAATTTTCATTCTTCCCGTTTTTTGAACGTTCAAAAAGTTAACGAAGATGCCTTGTGCCGTTTCTGGGCGAAGGTAAATTTTAGCTGCTTCACCTGAAACAGAGCCTAATTCAGTAGAGAACATCAAGTTGAATTGACGAACTTCTGTCCAGTTTTTAGTTCCAGAGATTGGACAAACAATCCCTAAATCCATAATTAGATTGTAAACTCCTTCAAGATCATCTTTTCCAAGAGTATCTTTCATTCGTTGTTCAACATCTTCAATCTTAGCTTTGTTACGAAGCACATTTGGATTGGTCGCTAGGAATTGATCTTTGTCAAAATCATCTCCAAATCTCTTAATTCCTTTATTGACGTCTTTATCGATTTTAGCGCGGTATTTTTCAATATGCTCTTCAAGTAAAACATCTGCTCTATATCTTTTCTTTGAATCTTTGTTGTCAATTAATGGGTCGTTGAATGCGTCAATGTGACCAGAAGCCTTCCAAGTTGTTGGGTGCATGAAAATCGCTGAATCTAGTCCAACAATGTTTTCATTCATTTGCACCATTGATTTCCACCAGTAGGATTTGATGTTGTTTTTCAATTCTACACCCAATTGACCGTAGTCATAGGTTGCAGATAATCCATCATAAATCTCAGATGAGGGAAATACGAATCCATATTCTTTCGCGTGTGAAATGATATCTTTCAGGTTGTCTTCTTTTTGCATGGCGTAAAAGTAAAAAAGCCGACCCAATAATGAGTCGGCTTGTATATTTTTTGTTGATTTATTTAAGAGTTGATGGACAAATGAACTCCGTTGTAGGAATGTTTGTTTCTTTGATTGCTCCAAAACCACCATTGATATCGATTAGTTTCGAGTATCCATTTTTCATTAACAATGAAATTGCAATGATGCTTCTGTATCCTCCGGCGCAGTGAACATGGTATTCAGTGTCCTTATTCAATTCAGATAAATTATCGCTCATGTAATCCAAAGGGTAGTGTTTAGCATTGCACAAGTGCTCCGTTTCAAATTCTCTGGGTTTTCTAACATCAACAACATTTACCGTGTCCAATGATTCGGCAATTTTCTCAGCTGAAACGGAAGTGATTTTTTTGAGTTCATTTCCGGCTTCAGTATACGTTTGAATACCTCCGTTTAGAAACCCAATGGCACCGTCATAACCAACGCGTGACAATCTTTTTATTGTTTCTTCTTCTTGGCCCTCTGGAACCACTAGAACGATTTTTTGGTTGATATTTTCGATAACAGCTCCAACCCACATTGCGAAGGTTCCATTCAACCCAATGAATAAAGAATTAGGAATAAATCCCTTAATAAATTCAGATTGCGTTCGTACATCTAAAATTAATGCGCCGTTTTCAACTTCCGAATTGAACTCGTCTAAAGACAATGATCGATTTCCTTTTAATAAAACATCATCGTAAGAATCATAACCCTGTTGGTTCAGCAAAACATTCTTTGGGAAATATTGTGGTGCAGGTGAAATTCCTTCTGTCAATTCTTTGATGAACTGGTCTCTTGTCATGTCCGCACGAAGAGCATAATTCGTTTCCTTTTGTTCGCCTAATAACCCAATCGTTTCCGAACTCATATTTTTCCCACAAGAAGAGCCCGCTCCATGACCTGGATATACAATGATGTCATCTGGTAAAGTCATTATTTTATTTCTAAGCGAATCAAATAGCATTCCTGCTAATTCTTCTCTTGTCAAATCAGTTTTCACTGCTAAATCTGGGCGGCCTACATCTCCTAAGAAAAGAGTATCACCTGAAAAAATGGCTTTTTGCTTTCCAACTTCATCAATCAATAAATAAGTTGAAGATTCTTGTGTGTGACCTGGTGTATGAAGGACCTTTAGGGTTAGATCTCCAATCTTAAATTCTTGGTTGTCTTCCGCGATAATTGCGTCGTAACCAGGATTGGCAGTTGGTCCATAAACAATAGAAGCACCGGTCTTATTTGCCAGGTCAACGTGTCCCGAAACGAAATCCGCATGGAAATGCGTTTCAAAAATATATTTGATAGAGGCTCCATCATTCGCAGCCATTTCAATATACGGTGCGGTTTCACGCAAAGGATCAATGATCGCAACTTCTCCATTGCTTTCAATGTAGTAAGCCGCTTCTGCCAAGCACGATGTATATAATTGTTCTATTTTCATTTTTAATGGTCTTCTGTTGGTACAAATATCGTGATAAATTGACGGTTGAATCCTGACTATCGTCAGTTTACCCGAAAATTTCATGTTTTACTTATCTAATTTTTATTTGACGAAATTCGAATTGATTTGTTCGATATAATTCAAAATTCTCTCCTTCCCGAACTTGGAAACGCTAGAAGTCGTGTAAACCGGTGGAAGTGCATCCCAAGATTTAAGCATCTCTTTTTTGTACTTCGCTAAGTTCTTTTGAAGTGCGGAGCTGGAAAGATTATCTATTTTTGTGAAAACCATTGAAAAAGCAATCTGCCTTTCACCACACCAGTTCATGAACTCTATATCAATTTTTTGAGGCTCAAGCCTTGAATCGATAAGAACGAAAACGTTTAATAATTCCTTTCGTTTTGTCAAATACTCAACAATGAACTTCTCCCACGACGCTCTGTTGACTTTTGAAGATTTCGCATAGCCATATCCTGGTAAATCAACTAAATACCATTCGTCGTTGATGATAAAGTGATTGATCAACTGCCTTTTCCCTGGTCTTCCAGATATTTTAGCAAGCTTTTTATTGTCAGTCAACAGGTTAATCAACGAAGATTTACCAACGTTAGACCTCCCTATAAAAGCGTATTCGGGCTTTCCGTCCGTCGGACATTTGTCCACTTCTGTATTTGAAATTACGAAAGTTGCTGTTTTGATTTTCATCAAGTATAATTTTGTCCAAAATTACGATTAAATTTCTGTAAGCTTGGTTATCCCAAGCTGTCTTAATTACTAATAATTAACATTTATTATTCTCGAAATCAATGTTAAAAGAATTATTTTTGTAATTCAAAACCAATTATCATGGCAAAGAACTTATTTGTTATCGCAATTTTATCCGTAAGCCTTGTTGCATGTGAATCTGCAGTTGAACCAACGAAGGATGATCAAGCCAAAACGGAAAAGAAGCAGGAAAAAAAGAAAGAGAAAGAAGTAATTAAGATTGCTGTTGAAGCGAATAGAGTTTTGACAATGGATTTGGATGGTATGGTTTGTTCAATGGGATGTGGTGGAAGTATCCGTAAAGGGTTAAACGCTACTGGAGCAGTTGCAGATTGTGATTTTGATTTTGAAAATGATAGAGTAACAAATGTTGCCACAATCCAATTTGATAAGGATAAGATTACGGCGGATGAAATAGTGAAAATTGTTTCTGAAATTAATGATGGTCAATTTGCAGTAGGAAAAACGTCATCAGAAGAGTTCGTATCGGAATCAAAGGTAAACGAGGTCGGTACAAGTTCTAGTAGACCTTCTCATGCTAAAATTAAAGTTCTATCGAATACCTCTTTTCGAGTACCGAACATTTTTGATCTATTCTCTGGATTGCTAAGTTTTTAATTGATTTTAGTCATTTATTGAGATATAAATAAACAGATTTCAAAAAGGCCCTCCTCTCGGTTTAATCGAGAAGAGGGCCTTTTTTATTTACTAAATTTGCAGAAAGAAACAAGGCGATGAAACTTCATTATCGAGAAATGGGAAGTGGGAGACCACTAATGGTCCTTCATGGATTATTTGGATTTTCAGACAACTGGCAAACGCATGCCAAGAAGTTGTCGGAATATTATCGCGTTATTTTAGTAGACCTGAGAAACCACGGTCACTCTGATTGGTCTGATGAATTTTCTTACGAAATAATGACCGATGACGTTAAGGAGTTATACGACGATCTAAAATTGTCTGAATTAATTCTCGTGGGACATTCAATGGGTGGAAAAGTAGCAATTAATTTCGCTCAAAAGAATCAGGATGTATTGGAGAAATTGGTTGTGGTAGATATGGGGACAAAAGGTTATGCAATGCACCATGATCATATCTTGAAAGGCATTCATTCGGTGACATTAGAAGGCGTTTCTTCCCGCAGAGAGGCTGCTGTACAAATGAGTTCGTTTATTGAATCAAATGGGATAAAGCAATTTCTATTAAAGAACTTGTATTGGAAAGAGAAGGGGCAGTTGGCTTGGAGAATGAACATCGATGTGCTGGAAAGAGAAATGCCAAATATCTTAGGTCAAATGAGTGATG
>JABSPC010000607.1 GCA_013215515.1 Crocinitomicaceae bacterium | reverse complement strand
GTCGGACTCCTGCTAAGAAGATTGCCTTATTGACAGAATGGGAAGATAAGATCGAGCGAATGGCACGCTCAACGATTAACGAGGATGTAAAGATAATTGCGGGAGTTCCAAGTTGGACAATGGTTCTTTCAAATAGAATTCTTGATATAACAGGAAAATCGAACCTTAAAGAAGTTTGGCCAAATTTGGAACTGTTTATGCACGGAGGAGTTAATTTTGAACCTTATCGCGAGCAATTCAAAAAATTAATTCCAGATGATTCAATGAATTATCTGGAAACTTACAATGCCTCCGAAGGCTTTTTTGGAATTCAGGACTTAGTGGATGTCGATGAAATGCTTTTAATGCTGGATTATGGAATTTTCTTTGAGTTTATTCCAATGAGCGAATTTAACGGTAAGGAATCTCAAACAGTTATTTCCATTGAAGATGTTGAGTTAAATATCAATTATGCACTGGTTATGTCTACAAATGGGGGGCTTTGGCGCTATATTATTGGAGATACAATTCGTTTCACTTCGATACTCCCTTTCAGATTTAAAATAACAGGACGCGTCAAAAGTTTCATTAATACATTTGGTGAAGAATTGATTGTTGAGAATGCTGAATTGGCAATTGCCGAGGCATGTACAAAGACAAACGCGCAAATTCGAGAATTTACTGTTGGTCCCGTTTACATGGATGATAGAGAGAAGGGGGGGCATGAATGGGTGATTGAGTTTGTACAATATCCTGATGAAATGGATCGGTTTATTCTCGTTCTAGATGAGAAATTAAGGGGAATAAATTCGGATTATGATGCCAAACGGTATCACGATCTTGTTCTGGACAAGCCGATCGTTAAAATTGTCCCTAGAGAGACATTTGATGGATGGTTGAGACAAAATGGTAAATTAGGGGGGCAGAACAAAATCCCTCGTTTAGCGAATGATAGAATAATTTTGGAACAAATCTTGCAAATAGCAGAGATAACTAATAAGGTACATGAAGTTTAAAGTATTGATCATATTTCTTGCCCTCTTCGCTAAAACAAATTGTTTTGGACAGGAAGTTATTGGATTCGAGATTGATCCTAATGATACGACTTTCTTACCGGATGATTCTACAGTTATTACTACTGTATACAAATGGGATAAGCTCATGAGCTATGCCCTTGACTCCAACGAGGTTTGGTCGGTTGACGGAATTGGCAATGTGTTTACTTCCAAAAATGGTGTGATTAATAAATACGATTCAATTGGAGTATTGAAATTTTCTCAAAGTATTAAGTCGATGGGGAATATGACTCAGATGCTTCCTATTAATTCAATGAAATTGGTTCATTTTTCCGAAGAGCAACAAACACTTTGTTATTTGGACAATACACTTTCACAGACGGATGATTGTTTGGAGTTGGCGGATAGAGATATCGTTAATGCCTCATTGGTGGCCGCTTCGAGCAGACCAGACGTTATATGGGTATTTGACAATTTGAATTCTAAATTGATCTTGATGGCTCTGGATAATGCTCCTGAAAAACAACGGGAGATCGAAAATCTAGCGGGAATATTGGATATTGAAAATATTTCTCAAATCGTAGAGCGGGAGTCTAGATTGTATCTCGTTGATGATCGCAAAGGAGTATATGTTTTTGATATTTATGGTTCTTTACTCAATCATTATGAACGGGAAACAATAATTAAAGTTGATGCATCGAGCGAAACTGTGTTTATGCTGTTTGATCGCGTTTTAAAATTGGTGATCTATGATTTCAATACAGAGTTCATAATTCCTTTACCTATGGAGGATATCATTGATTTTAGATACTGTAATCAACATTACTATTTCAGAACTTCTCAACATGTTCATAATTTCAGCCTGCAAATCGTAGAATAATACTTGGTTCTTTAATCTAATATGGTAATTTAGTGAGTCCAAAAATGACTCAAAAATGCATATTGCTGTAGCAGGAAACATCGGTTCAGGAAAAACAACATTAACAACGGAATTAGCGAAGCATTTCGGGTGGGAGACACACTTTGAAGATGTAGAGCAAAACCCTTATTTGAATGACTTCTATGAAGACATGCAAAGATGGTCGTTTAACCTTCAGATTTATTATTTGAATAGTCGGTTTACTCAAATTCAGGAAATTCAAAAAACGGAGAAGACAGTTATTCAAGATCGAACGATTTATGAAGATGCATTCATTTTCGCACCGAACTTACATTCAATGGGCTTAATGACGACTCGTGATTTTGAAAATTACTTTTCGTTATTCAACCTAATGGATTCATTTGTTTCTTCACCAGATCTATTGGTTTATTTGAGAGCTAGTGTTCCAACATTGGTAAATCAAATTCAAAAAAGAGGCCGTGATTACGAAGAAAGTATCCGTTTGGATTACTTGAAACGATTGAATGAAAGATACGAAGCTTGGATCTCTACGTATGATAAAGGGAAATTATTGATCATCGATGTTGACAATAATAACTTCCCAGAAAATCCTGAGGATTTAGGTAAGATTATCAACGCAATAGATGCCGAAATCAACGGTTTATTCTAATAAAAGTAAGACATGATTATTGTAACTGGAGCTGCTGGATTTATAGGTAGTTGTCTTGTAAGTCGCTTGAATAAAGCTGGACATGAGGATGTCGTTGTAGTCGATGATTTCTCAAAAACAGAAAAAGATAAAAACCTTATTGGTAAGTCAATAACTGCAAAAGTAGGCCGCGATGGATTTATAAAGTGGCTGGAAGATTTTGGTTCTGAAGTGGATTTTATTTACCACATGGGAGCAAGAACAGACACAACGGAATTTGACGTTTCCATATTCGATGAGTTGAATTTGAATTACTCTAAAGACATTTGGAATTTATGCGTGAAGTATAAAATCCCACTGGTTTATGCAAGCTCCGCAGCGACATACGGTTTGGGTGAACACGGTTACAAAGACAACCATGATGTTATATCCAAATTGAAGCCTTTGAACCCTTATGGTGATTCTAAGAATGATTTTGATAAATGGATTTTAACGCAAACTGAGTTCCCTCCATTTTGGGCAGGATTGAAGTTTTTCAATGTCTATGGACCAAATGAATTCCACAAAGGAAGAATGGCTTCGGTGATTTTCCATGCATTCAATCAAATTGGTAAGACAGGGGGAATGAAACTATTCAGATCTCATAATCCAGACTATACGGATGGGGGCCAACTGCGCGATTTCGTTTATGTAAAAGATGTTGTTGAGGTTTGTCATTATTTAATGGAATCGAGCCCAACTTCTGGAATTTACAATCTTGGCTCAGGAACAGCGAGAACATTCCTTGATCTGACGAAGAATACTTTTAAAGCAATGGGAGTGGAAGAAGACATTTCTTTCATTGATACGCCTAAGGATATTCGTGATAAGTACCAGTACTTCACAGAAGCGGACATAACGAAGTTGGTGGAGTCTGGATTTGATAAAGGATTCAGGACTTTAGAAGAAGGTGTTGCTGATTATGTTCAAAATTACTTGACTGGGCAGAAGTATTACTAAGCCTTAGTTTTATTTAAAAATAAAAAAGACACTCTTGTTTTTAAGAGTGCCTTTTTAAATTATTCAATAACGATTTTCTTAAGTGATTCTCCTGTTTCGGATTTCACCTTGACCAGATAGACACCAGCGGCATAGGTGCTTGTGTTTAATGAAATCGATTCATTTGAGGTCATTTCAGTCTTCTCATAAAGAATTTCCCCTATCAGATTAAGTACAGATAACGAAACGGGTGCATCCTTACTTGATCCTAGTTTAACTGTAACTTTATCCGACGCCGGAATAGGGTAAATATTAATGCTTACTGGGTTAAGGTCTAATGAAGTTGTTGAATTGGTGTTCCCAATGTAATTAGGGTTTGCAGCCGTAATTTCATAAATAATACCAGACACAAATGAAGGTGCATACAAACGTACGGTATCATCATTTCTTCCTGCTCCAGAAGTCATCCATCCGGTAGCTCCAGTAGCCATATCCATTACTATTCCAACTGAATCCCACATTGTAGTATTTGAATTCCATTCGTATTCATACATATGATCAGGAGGAGTTCCATTCCATGTTAATTCAGAACTTGTCATGTACAAACGATTGTTGGCATCAGCTTTTAATGCAGTTAAGTGTATGTCACCTCGTTGTGCGTTATTTCTTATCTGAACAGCATTCCATGAAGATCCATTCCATGTGTATTCAATTTGTCCACCAGCTTCTGAATTAGAATAAAGACGATTTACACCATCATTTCGGCCAACACCAATACTTAATGCGTCAGCCCAAACATCCGTTGGGCATCCTCCTAAGTATGATTCGCTCCATCCTCCAGAGTAAGCACATTCCTTCACGCAGGCTGTGTTAACATAAAGGCGATTCGTTCCATCGTTTCGAGCATCACCAACTTCACCATCTGATTCAGAAAATTGAGGGGCAGAAACCGAAACTACAGTCCAAGAAGAACCATTCCATGAATATTCGTCAACTCCCCAAAGTCCACCCAAATATAATCGATCAACACCGTCTCCGCGACCATCTCCTATTGTGACGGTTGTTGGTACGGTTCCTCCAGTCACTGTTACCACTGGTGACTGAACCCATGCAGTCCCATTCCATTCAGCTTCATAAATTGTTCCATCGGCGGTATGTTCGTTATAGTAAATTCTGTTCGTTCCATCATTACGACCATTTCCCACGGCCATATTGATAAGGCCATTATAGAGTCCGGTAGTAACAACGGTGGAAGCCCATGCCCCCCCACTATAAGACCATTCATAAATATTCCCTGCAGATGAAGTTACATAGATTCGTTCATTTCCATCATTTCTGCCATCACCCATTTCGATATCTAGTGCTTCAGCACCTGGTTGTGTTCCAACTTGGGTAATGTTCCATTGCGCATTCGATACATAAGCACTAAATGTCAGCATAATAAGTAGTGTAGTAATTTGTTTCATAATTTATTGATTAGGTTTTTTGTGCACAAAAGTATACTTGATTGAAAGGGTTGCTATAAAAGCTTTAAGGGTAATCTCCGTGTTATCCATTCGATAATATTTGGAAAGACGAAGGATTGCTTTACTGAATTTAATTCGACCATCAGGCTTAAAACGTTTCTTCGAATTGAAAATTCCGTAAACAGGAGAATATTTGAAACTAATACCTGCTTTGTGTGCGTGAAAGGCTGATAGGTCATAATCCGATGTGTAAAATTGAGAAGTTAACTCATGCTGGGCAAATGGTC
>JABSPC010000606.1 GCA_013215515.1 Crocinitomicaceae bacterium | reverse complement strand
GCAGTTTAATTACCATGACCATGGAGGTCTTCAAGCCTTTTTATCAGGAACAATGATCGCGGCATATGTGTATGATGACAACAATAAAATAATAGCAATTAATGGTGAGAAAGGCTTAGACACGCGCACGTTTGAATACAATGGTAAAGGGCAGATCGTTAAGCAAATTACGATGGTTGGAAATGAACGGTCGTTGGTTCATGCTTATGAATATGATTCTCAAGGACAGCCAACAAAAGTTTTGATTTATGATAAATTCGATGAATTGATTGAAGAAAATAGAATTCGATATGATAATAAAATCAATCCATTTAAGAACAAGGGAATTGTAATTAACAACACCGAAATGCTACTGGGCTATCCTGTAGGGAATCACGACCATAATATTGTTAAAATTCAGCGAACTTATATGACAAATACGACATATAAAGTTCACGGGGCATTTAGAAAAAAAGGTGAACGGCAAGTAAACAGAAACCATTACAAATACAATAAAGAGGGTTACCCTACTCAGGTAGGTCGAACGAAAATGGGTAAAACGAGGGTAATGACCTTAACTTATGACTGTAAGTAAGAATTAATTCCAATTAAAAAAGACATCACTTTTAATTGATTCGCTAAACACTTCTCTCAATTTCTTGAGTTTTTTAATGGCATTTTCATCGCCAGTGCTTGCTTTTTCCTTGACTTTATAGTACTCAGACATTGTTTCTCCGAATAAGTCATGGTCCAATTTGGACTTGATTTCGGCGATTTTGGCATTAATTTCAATTAGGAAATGCTCGATTTCACCGAGCTCCTTAGCCTCTTCATCAGATATTTGTTCACTCTTCATCAACTCGAGATATCTGGGCAAGACTTCGCTGAGAATAAGACTGAATTGATCTAGTTCTTTATTTAATAACCGTTTATGTTTTTCAAATGCCATGATTCTTCCTGTAAGTTATGAAATTTTATTATTCAAATCAATACCCTCTAAAAAATTAACATTTGAGTAAAGTACGTACTTTTGGGCAATGGCTGGTATTTATATTCATATTCCTTTTTGTAAGCAAAAGTGCACGTATTGTGATTTTCATTTCAGCACGACCTTTGAAGAGTATCGTCAGAAGATGATAGAGTCGATTGCTAGTGAATTGGTTTCTCGGCAGGGTTATTTAGAAAGTAAGGAGATTAGAACAATATATTTTGGAGGTGGTACACCAAGCCTGTTGAATCAAAATGAACTTCAAAGCCTCCTAGATGCGATTTATGAGAACTTCGATGTGAAGGATGATATTGAGGTTTCACTAGAAGCCAATCCGGACGATATAACCGACGAAAACTTAAGGGATTGGACGGCCGTGGGAATTAACAGGCTAAGCATTGGTTTGCAGAGTTTCAAAACAGAAGATTTGGAATGGATGAACCGCGCTCATACTGTCGAAGAAGCCTTGACTTGCGTTCAAAAAGCTCAAGATGCGGGAATCTCGAACCTAACGGTAGATTTGATTTATGGCCTTCCAAATTTGAGTTTGTCGGGTTGGAAAGCACATATTCAACAAGTTATAGATTTTGGAGTTCCCCATGTTTCAGCCTACTGTTTGACAGTGGAAGAAAATACTGCATTGAACAGCCTGGTTAAGAATGGTAAAATTGTTGTTTCCAATGAAGACCAACAAAGCGACCAGTTTAAACTATTGGTTTCAATGTTAGAAGAAAATGGATTTGATCAATATGAAATTTCTAATTTTTCCAAAGCAGGATTCGAATCCAAGCACAATTCGAATTATTGGAAAGGCGAGTGGTATTTAGGCGTTGGACCTTCAGCACATTCTTTCAACGGTGTATCTCGCGCATGGAATGTTGCTAATAATAGAAAGTACCTCGCTGCAATTGAAAAAAAGGCAAATTATACGGAAACGGAAGTTCTATCCGTTGAAAATCGATTCAACGAATACCTCATGACTGGATTAAGAACTGTTTATGGAGTTGACCTTCAAAAATTGTCTGTAATTTCACCTTTAAATGTGTCATTTCGAACCAGCTGCGATGTCTTTATTGAAAAGCAATGGATGACTAACAATGCAGACATTTTAGTCCTTACCAAGGAAGGAAGATTAAAAGCAGATTATATTGCTTCAGAACTCTTCATTATTGATTGAGAGGATTCATTCAGAATAGGTATTTTAGCACTACCAAAAAACAGCATCTATGCGGAAATTACTAACCATTTTCACCCTACTTGTATCCACAATTTCCATTTCACAGGAAAAGAAGATTGTCGATCATACTGTTTACGATGGTTGGAAATCTCTAAAAGGATCTACAATATCGAATGATGGAAAGTACATTTCATACGAGGTAACTCCTCATAAAGGAGATGGGTATTTATTCATTTACAATACGGAATCGAAAGAATTGGATTCAATTCCAAGAGCAACTGGAGCATCATTTTCCGGAGGGAGTGTGTATTTGGCATTTAAGATAACGCCAGGGTATGATACTTTAAGAATTTGTGAATTGGAGAAAGTCAAGAAAGCGAAATGGCCAAAGGATTCACTTGGGATTTACATTTTGGAAAATGATTCAGTGATTAAAATGCCAAAATTGGGCCGGTTTACTTTGAATGATGAAAACGATTGGGCTGCGATTCTGTACCAGCACAACAAGGTTAAAGGACCAAAAAAGAAAAAATGCGTTCGCAAAAAGGACCGTAAGAAACAATATACTTCTAAAGGACATGTGGTTCAGATGTATCACCCATCTTTATCTAAAAAGATTGAATTTAAAGATGTTAAGACATTTGAAGTTTCTGAAGAAGGAACTTTAATAGCAATGACAGTTCATCATAAAATTAAAGAGGATTCGTTTCATCTTGAGATTTTCAATACTGCCAATAAAAGCACATGGGTATCTTCAAATAAATACAAAGACCTTCAGAAACTTACGTTTAATGATCAAGAAACGAAATTGGCTTATTTAGCCTCTAAGGACACTGCAAAAGTTAAAGTTTATAGTTTGGCTGTAATGGATTATGCTGCTAAAACGGACCTTTTTATTGCTGATACGAATAGTACATTCATTCCTAAACTGGATGCGGTTTCAATTCATAAATCACTTGAATTCACGAAAGATGGAAAGCTGCTTTATTTCGGAGTTGCCGATATTAAGTTCGAGGAACCAAAAGACACATTGCTTGATTCAGAAAAGGTGAAACTTGATTTGTGGCATTACAAGGATAAGAGGCTCCAACCTCAACAATTGTTGGAGAAGAAAGCTGACGAGAACCGAACTGATTTATACGTTTATCATTTCGCGAATTCCAATGCGATTCGATTATCGGATGATACATTAGAAGTTCGATCTAGATGGAACTTGAAAGGAAAGTACTTGATGGGAACTAGCACCGAGCGCTATGCGCATACGTTTAACTGGGTAGCCCATCGTCCTCAGGATTATTTTAGAATCGATATCGAAACTGGGAAAGCAGAATTACTTCAAGCAGAAAGTAAGTTTGGAGTTGAACTTTCGCCTTCAGGGTTGAGGTACACCTATTACGATGGGGATAAAGGTGCTCAGATTGTTGTCGATTTAGAAAGGTCAACGCAAGATTGCATGACCTGTGATTCTAAAGACATCACTTGGTCATCTGACTTGAACGGAATGCCAATGGAGGCTTATCCAAGAGGAGAAATTGGTTGGAACGCAGATGAGTCTCTCATTTATCTTCAATCAAAATATGATATTTGGTCGTATGATTTGAGAAATAAAAAATTGATATCGATAACAGATAGTGCTGGGATGAAGAACAAGATTCGACTTTCAATAAGGTATTGGTCGTACGATAGCGTTTATATTGATTACGAAAACGTTTATTTGAATGGTTTTGACGAAAAGACAAAAGGAATTCATAATTACAAACTAATTGACCACGGAAACCATACTGACATTAAAGAGTTGGCCTATTTTGACGCTAGAATGTATGGTGGCATTATGCGGTCTAAAAATAAAGAGCGCTTTGCAATGCGTAAAATGACATTCAAGGATTACCCAGAATTGTACACATATACAGGAGAGTTTAATAACCTTGAACAGATTTCAAATACAAACCCTCAGCAGAGCGAATACAATTGGGGAACAGCCGAGATAATTGATTGGGAAGCTTATGACGGAACGAAGCTTGAAGGAATTCTATACAAACCAGAAAACTTTGATGCGACAAAATCATATCCATTAATGGTTTACTTCTATGAGCTTTACTCTGATAGGTTGCACCAACACTACATCCCAAAACCGACGGCATCAATTATTTATGCTTCTGAATATGCATCGGCGGGTTATGTCGTATTTATGCCAGATATTCGATACAAAGAAGGTCATCCAGCACAATCTGCTTACGATTGTATCATGAGCGGAACGGATCGGGTATTGGAGCTTTTGCCAAATGTTGATTCTACACGAATGGCGTTGCAAGGACAATCTTGGGGAGGGTATCAAACAGCTCAATTGGTTACGATGACAGAGCGATACGCCGCTGCTATGGCTGGAGCGCCCGTTACAAATATGTTCTCAGCTTACGGTGGAATTAGATGGGGAAGTGGTTACAACCGTCAATTTCAATACGAAAGAACGCAAAGTAGAATCGGGTATACAATTTGGGAGAGGCCAGATTTATACGTGGAGAATTCACCTCAATTTCACCTTCCAAACGTAACAACTCCTTTGATGATTATGCACAACGATGGCGATGGAGCAGTTCCATGGTATCAAGGAATTGAGCTTTTCACAGGATTGAAGAGGTTGGATAAAACTGCTTGGTTATTGAACTACAACGGAGACGGCCACAACCTAATGAGAAACGCCAATCGAATTGATTTGAGTATTAGAATGCGTCAGTTTTTTGACCATTACTTATTGGACAAACCAGCTCCTCAATGGCTGACAGAAGGTATTCCAGCTGTTAAAAAAGGCAAAGAATTGAGATACGACTAGGAACTTTCTTTGATAGAAAGAAAATTGAATGTATATTTTGCATAATTAATGGCAAAGACGAAAGAAGACATACCATACACAGGCGCAAAAGGCT
>JABSPC010000605.1 GCA_013215515.1 Crocinitomicaceae bacterium | reverse complement strand
TTTTACGATATAGTTCTTGACTTATCTAGCCCCCATTAAGATCTCTGCCCCTTCTCGCTAATTGTGTTTACTATTTATACAAAACTAATTACTGGTAAAGATAAAAGCCTCCTCATTTCTGAGAAGGCTTCGTACCTCGGGCGGGAATCGAACCCGCACGCCCGAAGGCACTGGATTTTGAATCCAGCGCGTCTACCAGTTCCGCCACCGAGGCATTTTCTTTGTGCGTATACCTTCCGATCACTATCGGAATACACTACAAAGCATTTAGTAACTCTGGAGAGCAGGCGCAAAGTTATAGTTTTTATTCAAATTGAAAGTACCTTTTTAAAATTTCGTCATTTTTTTAGTCGTTGAGACGCCATTGAGTTCAATCTCAATAAAATAGACTCCAACTGACAAGCTCTCTAAGCCCTCCAGTTTTATTCTGTTCTCTATCCAATCCGAAGGTTTGATGTCCATATCGACTAATCTTCTGCCAGATTGATTCAAAATTTGAATCGTGCAATTTTCATTCGGAGACTCAGCCACGCTAACCGTTAAGTCAGCATGAAATGGATTTGGAAAGCTTTCAATTGAAATTGTATTCGCAATTTCATCAACACCTGTAAAACTGCATCCATTTAGTGTTCCAGGAACGTTAGCATCCAGCCAAACCAATCGGCGCGTGATCCATTCCTTTAAACGTTGAACTTCTTCTGCATAGGTCTGAGATGGTGCTTGCACTTCAGGAGTCCCTGTAGCGGCTCCCATATTCCCCCATGTCAAATAATGCCATTCTTGGCTTTCATCCACCACAAGAGCTACTGAATCTACAATTGCGAGTAAGTAAGATTCGCTCAAAACATTTCTTCTCAAATCTTCGTAACGACATCGTATTTCATCTTCAAAAAGTGGGTCTTGGAACATTCTAACGAACCATCCTGGAGAATTGACATCAGGGTTACAATCATTGACCATGTACGCCCATTCAGAACCGTCTGTTTGGTCGTACATACAATCCCACATGTCTTTCCAAGCCCAATCGAAATCCCAAACCGGTCCTGCTTTTAATTTTCCAATACTTCCATCTTGATGGTCTTTTTCCTTATTGAAATAACGACTTTTCTTAAAACCATCGCCGTTTCTCGCCAGTTCATTAATGATAAAGTAATCCAACCATGATCTAGTACTAATGTACTTTCTGAATCCATTAATTGGATCTGCAAAGTTTGGTCCGTAGAGCGCCGTTTCAAATTGGTCAAGGTAATCTTGAATGAAAACGGTTTGAGCTCCAGCAATATTGGCAACCTTTGGATAGACATAGACCATGTGAACGTCAAACCCAGGGTGGTCGATAGGGCTATTTTGCAGTTGCCATGAGTTGAGGTTGTCCCAGTAATCTACTTTTAGTATATAACCGCCTGTAATGTCTGGTGTTGTTACTTCCCATGGGAATAAGTCTGCAACATCTACACGATTTGCATCCCGCTTAATTTTTTCTGTCAGCAAATAAATTCCTTTGTACTCTCCATTTAATACTACATCTACCAACTTGCTTCTCGGTGCGTAGTGACCAATTTCATCAAAGAGACGGTTTGGAATGATGTTTCTAGCAAAGGATTTGTCGTTATAGTTAGCCACCAATAGCCAATCATGTTCTGCCGGCATTCCAATTAAAGAAGAGTCAATTTGGTTTCCGAAATTATCTTGAAGTTTGATAGAGTACGGCTTTTGAGGAAGTGACGCTGAATAGTTACCGCGGCGCTCTATTCCAATTTTACCATCGTATTCATTCATCGGGTCTGTCATATAATTCCGTACGCCTGGACCATTATAAATAATCCCCATGTCCGCCAGTATTTTTGGGTCATCTGGAATTGATTGTCCGTTTGTATTGATAATGACAATTGGCAAATCGGATTCTGCGAATTGAAAGTAATCAGCGGGGTTAGCACCAAAGCTCACCGACCAAGTATTCAAGACTCCCTCGTCAGCACCATAGTTATCGTAAATTCTCAAATACCAGGTTCCATTTGGATCTTGTCCATTATTAACAGAACCCATTTGGCCCATCGGCTTGTAAGTTCCATTGAAAGGAGTGCTTCCTGTAGCAATTGAATTGGCAGCATCCCAACGGAGGCAGGTTACTTGCATATCATCACCGCCACCGCCAACTGAAGAAAATAATTCTACTTGCGTCCCATCTGGACTAATTAAAGTGATCGTTAAATCGCTTACATATGTGTGGTTAAGATCAATACATATTTCTTCCAACCCAAAAGTAGAGGTGTTAATTGCTGTCGGAAGTCCTGTAACTACAAGGGGAATATCAATAGTCTGATTGTCCAAAATTGGACCAGTACCGCCTGAGAAAATTTGAGAAAATCCAATTGAGCTTGAGCACAAACCTAGTAGCACGAGTAAAAATTTCATAGATATTCTGTAATGTTTCAGCGTGAATTTAATGAAAATCGAAGCGCGTATAGACATAATTCTTAACATTGTGCTATGGCAAAAATTCTGATCAAAAATATTAAAGGTCTCGTTCAATACGGTGAAAACCTTCCTGTAGTTAGAAAAGGAAAAGAGATGAAAGAACTTCCAATCTTGGAAAATGCTTTTTTGGCTCTTGAAGATGGTGTGATCATGGCCTATGGTGCTATGTCTGATTGGGGTGGAATTACGGATTGGCGTGATTTAGAAGTGATCGACGCAGAAGGAAAGTATGTTTTGCCAGCTTTCTGCGATTCACACACCCATACCGTGTTTGCTAAATCTAGAGAAGAGGAATTTGTAGATAGAATTAACGGACTGAGCTATGAAGAAATAGCAATTAAAGGCGGAGGAATTTTAAATTCGGCAAGACGACTCGCTGAAATGTCGGAAGATGAATTGTTCGAGCAAGCTCTTGAAAGAATTGAGCGATTGATGTCTTACGGAACAGGTGCTCTTGAAATTAAATCGGGATACGGCCTTTCTGTTGAAGCTGAAATCAAAATGCTACGGGTCATCAAGAGATTGAAGGCTGAGTGTGCAATTGAGATTAAGGCAACATTCCTTGGGGCACATGCTTTTCCACCTGAATATAAAGAAAACCACAGAGGGTATATTGATTTAATCATTAACGAAATGCTTCCAATTATTAAGGAAGAAGGGCTTGCGGATTACATCGATGCGTTTTGTGAAAGAAACTATTTCTCCGTTGAAGAAATGGCCGAAATATTAGAAGCGGGTATTACAATTGGATTAAAACCTAAGGTTCACGTAAATCAATTTTCCGCAATGGGAGGAATTGGCAAAGCGGTTGAATTAAACGCTCTATCAGTGGATCATTTGGAGGAACTTTCTGAGGATGATATTGAAGCATTGAAAGGTTCATCTACGATGTGTACGATTTTACCAAGTTGCTCTCACTTCCTTTCCATTCCGTTTGGAGATGCTCGTCGTTTGATGGAAAATGACTTACCAGTTGCTCTGGCCAGCGATTTTAATCCTGGTTCAACTCCAAGTGGTAACCTTAGTTTTGTATGGTCTTTGGCTTGCGTTAAAATGAAAATGACTCCAGAAGAAGCATTGAACGCGTTGACTATAAATGCGGCTTATGCAATGGAACTGTCTGATTCGCACGGTACGATTTCATTGGGTAAAAAGACGCCTATAATTATCACAAAGCAAATTCCAAGCTTGGCATACATCCCATATTCCTTCGGAGATCAATTGATTGAACGACTTATTTCATAAAGTTTCCATAGGATTAACAAATTTCTAGAGATTAAGGAGGGTAAGTTTCAATATAATTCCCTAACTTAACTTCAATGAAAAATCTAGCCATTTTCTTTCTATTTCCATTCTTTGGAACAGCCCAAACTATCGACGATAGTCATGAATTACTATGGGAAATAATGGGAAATGGAGCAAAGACATCCTACCTGTTCGGTACAATGCATACCAATGATAAACGCGTTTACAACCTTTCCGATAGTACTTATATAGCTTTGGATATGGTTGAAGTAATTTCGTTGGAAGTTGACATGTTCTCGATTTTTGACCGTCTTGATACGCGACTTGAAGAAGTTAAATTGAAATACGATAGAGACGGAAGTCCATATACATCAAATAGAAATGGAACAGAGACGACCTATGGAAATGAGGATGGAATGCCACAACCGTTGGATGCGTATTTTCAGAAGTATTGTTATAATTCAGGAAAGAAATTTGTTCCATTGGAAACAGTAGAGTTTCAAGAAAATCTGTTAACATCAAAGGATTTTAGATTGGATTGGAAGCGATTGGGAATCGAATCTTTATTAGTGGATTCCGAAGATTTGTTACAATTGTACTTGGCTGGAGACATTTATTTGTTAGATAATAAGGTAAAGCGATCAATGGATGTTTATACAGGTTTGCACGACAAATTAATCGTAGATAGAAATTTTGGAATGGCCGATAAATTGGATTCATTAATTCAATTGAACTCCGTTTTTTGCGGAATTGGAGCGGGACATTTGGCCGGTGGCGCGGGCGTTATCAATTTGCTGAGAAGAAAAGGATACTCAGTACGAAGGGTTGTGGCTAGCTATAATGAAAACGAAAGTGAAGCAGAAAAGAATGTCAAAGGATACCGCGACTATACTTACGACAATGATAGCTTGGGTTTTCACGCTGTCTTCCCTGGGAAACCGATTCAAAAGGAAGATTATTTCGCCTCAAAGGACAAACAATTCGATTTGATTTATCGTGATTTTGGACAAGGGAATACATTTGAAGTCGAAGTCTATAATAGAACGAATGGTCCTGACTCTGAGCCATTAAGTCTTGAAGTTCTAGCCGAAATTCATATTGCTAGTCCTGCAGAAAGTTCTTTTGAAAAAATCATCCTCGATAATGGAGGAGAGGCGTATCAAGGACTCGGTCAAACGTATTCGGATGGACTTCATTGGGTTCGTGTAATCATGTCGGAAGACATATTCATCGTCATCAAAGCGTATGGTGGAAATAAATTCATGAACTCTCCGCGCGCATTTCGTTTCTTTGATAAGGTTTGGATTGATTGATTCCCCATGATTAATGATTGCGAAATCACCCTTTTAGATTAATATTTCTTTAATAAACAATATCCGTTTGAACTGAAGATGTACTTACTTGTATATCTAAGTATGAAATCACTAATTATTACCTTGCTATTTGCTTCATTTGAGCTGAGCACTATGGCATCATCGACAACAATTAATGCTGTTCTTGGAGATCAGAGCTTTATTGAAAAGTACGGATTTAATCCGGACATAAGTACTGATGATAATCTACGAATACGGGTTCATTTAGAATATGTTGAGAACCGTTTAAGGGAGGTGTCAACTGATCATTTGTCATCACACGCGCGAAAAAATCGAGAAGAGTTGCTGGATGTATTGCACCATTATTGGAACGCCAGTACTTTTCCGAAACCATCCGTTGTTTATGAAGGAAGGAAGCCATGCTTTATTGATTACGAAGGAAATATTTGTGCTGTGGGATATTTAATTGAAATGAAATCAGGCAGGCATATTACTGAACAAATAAACAAAAGTCATAAATTCGAATACCTATTAAACATGGACAACCCAATCATTGATATTTGGGCAAAAGAGAACGGTTTTTCACTTAAAGAATTGGCGATGATTCAACCAACTTATGATGGTTGGCCAATTCAGCGTGTAGATTTAACGATACCCGAGCCGCTTCCAATTGTTACAGCTTTGGTTCCTGCCGGGCCATCTAAAAATGAAATTGCACTTGGAGTGGAACTTGATAGTTTAAGACAGATTCATGATTCAATTGTAATTGCTTTAGACTCAACTTTAAATGTTACTTATTCACAAAATGATGAGCTTTCTGAACTGCAAAAAGAACATGATCAATCTGTAGTAAGTTCGAATAAACTTGCATCGAAATCCAAGGATAAAATCTCGACTCAGAAGTGGATAAATTACTGTTTGTCTGGAGGTCTTTTAGCTCTATTGGGATTCACATTATTTAGGCAGTTTAATATTGGCCGAAAAAATTGAATTAAATTTTCTTCGCAAATATTAAACTTATCTAGCGATTAACTGTCCAATTCCTTACATTTGAGAAAATTGATTCAGATGATAACAAGGATTCAAAAGCCGCTCTTAAAGCAGAAACTTGACAACAGTAAACTATTGCTTATTCGCGGCCCGAAACGAACAGGAAAGCAAACACTTCTGGAAGAGATTCTAAATGAATCGAATACCACATTTTGTATCATTGATTGCTTCGATAAAAAAGAGCGAAACAGGTTATTGAATGATAAAGTCCTGAACCAACAATCCGAACAAGTAATCATCCTTAGAGAAGCTCAATACTTGTCGAATCTTAGAGAAATTATCGAGGATGTTTTGACGGGTAAATTGAAATGTACCTTGGTGATTTGCTGTTCCTACAGACCAATTGTTGATGAAGAATTACTTGAGGCTCTGGAAATTGAAGGAATGCTTTTCAACTTTTACGCACCGTCTTTCAATGAATCTGCAACTCATTTTGGCTTAGCTCAGGAAAGTGAACTTCTCGAAGAACGATTAATCTATGGAAATTATCCAGCAGTATTAAGTGATTTGGACAATGCCGAATCAATCCTTCGTGAAATGATCGATGAAATAATAAATACGCAACTTGGCGCAAAGGAGAGAGTAAATAAAGGAGATAAGCTAAAGCGGATGCTCCAACAATTAGCGTTCAATGTCGGTGAGCCAATTTCGTATAACGACATAGGCGAAAGATGCGGGCTTGACAATGAAACGGTTGAGCGGTACATCCAATTATTTGAAGAGGCATTTGTATTAATCAAGCTTCCATCATATTTTAATGATAATAGGTACGAGCTTAAGAAGACACACTGCGTTTATTTCCAAGATAATGGAATTCGTAATGCGCTGATCAGCAATTTTAACTCAACTTCTTTGAGAAACGATATGAACGATCTCTGGAGAAATTATATGATTTCAGAACGAGTTAAATGGATTCGAATGAACAACATGAACAAGACAATCTATTTCTGGAGAACGCATACTCGACAGCAAATGGACTTCATTGAGGTTGGCTCCGATCAAATAATGGCTTACAAATCAGATCCTAAATTAATTGGATGGGAAAAGCGTAAGAATGTGAAAGTTCCAAAATCATTCACCGAATTCTATCCAAATATAAAGACCTCGATATTGAATAAGTCTACGTACTGGAATTTTTTGACACGTAAAGTATAAATGACATTTGTAAAAAAAATAGCGCATTATATTCAAGAGGAAAAAATTCCAATGGAGCATTTGACAATCGTTTTGCCTTCCGAGAGGATGAAGAAATATTTGTCGTCTGCGTTGTATCTCGAATTTGGAAAACCGGTACTTGCCCCAAATATGATTACCATGAATCAGTGGGTGAAATCATATTCCGAGCATGTGGTAATTAATAATACGAGAGCACTAATTCAGCTTTTTGAGATACAATTGAAAGTTGCCAAAACGGAAGAAGACAGATCCTTCGATGAGTTCATTTCATGGGGGAATACATTACTTGCCGACTTCAACGAAATTGATCGCTACCTACTTGATGCGAAACAAATTTTCAGAAACTTAGCCGACATAAAGGAAATTGAAAATTGGAGCTTTGGAGAAGCCGCTTTAACACAAAGTCAAATTCGATTCATGGAGTTTTGGGACCGTCTTCCTGGGTTTTATTTCGATTTGGATAAGCAACTTACCGATAGAGGCCAATGTTTTATGGGACGCGCGTATAAGTACCTCACGGAAAACATTGATTTATTGTTCAAAGAAGATGAGAGCCATCAATATTTGTTTGCAGGTTTTAATGCACTTTCCCCTTCTGAAACAAGCATAATTAAGCAAGTTGATAATTATGGTCGTGCGCATATAATCATTGACGCGGATGCATTTTACTTAAACAAGAAATCGCACGAAGCGGGTTCGTTTTTAAGACAATTATCGACGAATTTGAATAATAGGCAAATGGATTTTGTTCAAGATTTACTTCAAACAAAACCGTTGAAGGTTGAATTTATTGAGTGCGCTCAGAACACAGGTCAGGTTAAGGTAGCGTCGACGTTATTGGCCAATATATCAAAGGATGAGATCGATCAAACGCTTTTACTTTTAGCCGATGAAACTCTCATTACATCCGTAGTCAAAAATTTACCTAAGGAGATCGGAAATGCGAATATCACTTTGGGTCTTCCAATTAGAAATACGTCGGTAAAAACATGGGTTGAAATACTTTTCTCGATTCAGGAAAACAAGCGAAGATTCAAAACACAGGCCATGTATTTCAATGACCTACAAAACTTGTGGAGTCATCCTTTTGTCCTAGCGAGCTTGTCACAAGAGGAAAAGGAAACGCTTCTCAATGTAGAAGAAGAAATCATTCGTTACAATAGAATTTTTATCAATGCATCTAAAATTGAAATTGGTGAAAATGCCAAACTAATTTTGGATAACATAACCCAAGATTGGGAGGGTGATTGGGTGAAAGCAACGGAGTTAATCCGTGGGTTGAATAAATTGATTTACAAAAATATGGATGAGGAATTTGCATTCGAACGAGCCGTTCTTGAGTGTTTTGACCAAGCCTTGATCGAATTTGAGAACCTTATAATTGAAGGAATTCCTCCAATGAAAATCAAAAGTTTCAAGCAGTTGTTCAATCAACATTGGTCGCAAAAAAGCATTGCTTATCATGGAAACCCGCTCAAAGGGCTTCAGATAATGGGCCTTCTAGAAACGCGTGGTTTGGACTTCAAGCGTATAATTGTCTTGGGAATGAATGAAGGGCATTTACCACCAACGAATCCTATTCAAACAATGATCCCGATGGATTTGCGTCGCTACAATGGGATGCCAACACCGCGAGACAAACAAGGAATTTTCGCGCATCACTTTTACCGACTTCTGCACCATTGCGAAGAGCTATATGTGACGTATTGCAGTGCAGATGAATCAATCGGAAGCAACGAGCCAAGCCGGTATTTAATGCAATTGGAAATGGAACTCGCTCAAATTAACGAGAACATTTCGATCGAGAAAAAGATGTACGCTTTGGATACACCCAAAGAAATGATGACCAAGGAAATCAGTAAGACTCCGGAAATCTTGAATAGATTGGATGATTTGTTTTCTGCTTCTACGTCTGCTTCAATGCTGAAAAAATACTTGACGTGTCCGTTGGATTTTTATTTCAGATATGTAATGGACTTTGGCGAAGCGGATTCAGTTGAAGAAGAAATTGAGCAAAGTACTTTTGGAACGTTTATACATGATACCCTGGAAGAATTGTATACGCCTTTTGCGCGCTTTGATAAAGAGGGAAATAAGAATTCACCAGCCCCAAAAAACATCACTTCTTTTGATATAGAAGAAATGTTGAAACACTATCCATTGATTCTTGAAAAGCAATTCATGAATCACTTTAATAAGGATAGACAGGCCTTTACAAAGGGAAAGAACTTGTTGTCGTATCAAATGGCATTGGAGCTTACCGAGCGTTTTCTCAAGTCAGAAGTTAAGTTTCTATCAGAGCAATCAGAGCCTGTTTTCATTGAGGCTTTGGAGCGCGAATATGTTTCAGAAATTGAAGTGACTATTAATGGTGATCAGAAAAAAGTACGATTAAGAGGATTCATTGACCGCATTGATTCAATAGGCGACCGTGTACGAATTATAGATTACAAATCGGGAAAGGTAAAGCCAGATGATGTTGCGCTCAGAGCAAAAGACGTTGCCGAAGAGTTTATCGTAGAGTCGATAGGAAAAAAGAAACACGTTTTACAATTGATGCTTTACGCGTTTTTGTACCATCAGAACGAAAACGTTTTGGCTGATCCATGCATTATTTCATTCGTGTCAGGAAACAACGCGCCTTTCAATATTGACCTCAAGAAAAATACATTGGATTTGATAGTTGAAGATTTCCCTAGGTATATCGAGTTGATCTTAACAGACGTTTTTGATACAGAGAATCCATTCACACATCAAGCAAAGGAAATGTTCTCGTATTGTCAGTATTGTGATTGATTGAAATAATAGTGGCTAATAAAATGTTACTCAGCGCATTTGTCGTTATAGAGGTCCAACAATTCCTTCATTGTTTCAATTTTCATTGCAAATTTATTCAGCTCATATTTGTCCTTAATTGCTTTACATTTTAGCATGGCGTAAAATGTTTTTGTAGATCGACTGAACATTACTTCAACGCTACCGGGTTTTTTCTGAGATAAATAATAGTGATGGCTTTTACCACCAATTTGTGGTCCTCTATACAAGGTCACGGCTTTTGTAGCATAAACTGTTTCTAACAGAACGTATTTACCTCCAGGCCCTTTGTACTGGTCTAGGGAAATAATTTCACCGTCTATCTCGTAAGTAACTTGTTTGACCTTTTTAGCATAGTGCTGACTAAATTTTTTGCCCCCACTTTTTCGATAGCTAATATAATTTGAATAGGCTGAAAAGGAAATGCTGAATTCATCATTCGGGCCAACCTTAACTATGTCACCTGTCAAAAGTGTGAACGTTACGTTTGAAACAACTGTTGTTTTATCTTCCTGTGAAAAAGAAGGGTTTGAAACAACAATTAAGATAAAGAGGGCAATTATGGATTTCATAGACTTCGAATTTAGAGTCAAAGGTAGTCAAACAGCCTTGTTTTTTTGGGAATCTCAAAATAATAGCAAGTAAAAAAACCTGAAAAGAACTCTTTTACGAAGATCTTTTCAGGTACCTGCAAGGAAAATAAAACCAAAATATTGAACAAACCAGAATGTCAATATTTATATATAAGACGCAGCCTTTTAAATAAGGGTTGGGTAAAAGGTTGAAAAAAAATCCATTACGAATTTTCGCAAAGTATTTTATAATTTCTATATCCTAGTACAGCTCTAACTTTAATGCTGATCTGTAATCTTTAATTTCTTCGCGATTTATTTTGTGATCTGCGTTCTTTAAAAGAGTCAACAAGTATAAAAAGTTGTCGTTATCTTCAATTTCGATAGGGTATTCTTGTTCTTCTTCATCCTCCTCATATTGAGCTTGAACATCGAAAGATTTGTTCTCTTCCAAATACTCATATGACAATCTCAGTACCTTAGTTACTAAAGGATCTTGTTCTTTAAGAGCAAATTCACGAAGTTCTTTAAGGTCTTCAATTAAATTTTTTGCCTGAATACCATCTTTTTCTACATTCTTGATGATGGCGTCTAACTTCTGATTTGCAGGTATGAGTTTCATATTAAAATTTTTCAGGATTTTTCCCTATACTACAAATGTAAACAACTTGTATCAAAAATCCAGATATGCTAACAAAACATTTTAAAAACAACAAGTGGATAAGTCAAAAGAGAAATGAAATAGTATTTTTGTGTAAACACGCCCTACACCCTCTATGGATTTAATACTCAAAGGAATTGTAACCGGATTTATACTGAGCATAATGATCGGTCCAGTGTTTTTTGTGTTGCTTGAAACAAGTATTCGAAAGGGAATCAGAGCTGCAATTGCATTTAACATAGGCGTGTTATTGAACGATATCCTTTACATTTTAATCGCTTACGTTTTTTACAGCCAAGTTGCAGATTTATCGGAAGGTGAGGACGGATCAGTATTAAAACTTGTTGGAGGCGTTCTATTTGCCATTTATGGTGTGGCCAATTTCTTTAAAAAAGTTAAAGACCCTAAAGTCGAGCCATTAGATGCTGTGGGTACGGCGAAAGGTTATTTTTTGCTGGGTCTCAAAGGTTTTTTGCTCAATTTGGCAAATCCAATGGTCGTTTTTTATTGGTTTAGTGTACTTACCTTAGGATCAGAGAACGCAGAGAATGGTGGAGCGAAATATTCACTTCTTATTTTTATCACTGCGATTTTAATTACCTTTTTCTCAATGGATCTATTAAAAATATTCGGAGCTAAAAAATTAAGACCATTGGTAACAAGAAGCCTCTTGGTTGGTTTGAATAGGTTAATTGGAATTGTATTCGTTGGTTTCGGAGTCGTTCTTATAATTGATGGAATTCGATTTTTGATTAAGTAGTAACCAAGTAATTATTCACAGTTATAGATTAAAACTCATTATCTTGAAATTCACACTCTTCACAATAGCATTGATCTTCTCTTTTTATTCAATGGCTCAAGTTGAAATAAAAAAGGAGAATCTAACCCATACCAAACGTACATATTGGGATTTCAATAAAATTCATGTTCAATCAAGAGGAAAGTATTTCGTTGATGGACAAGGAGAAACAAATTACAAGCACGGTAAATGGACGTATTATGATCGCTTGGGCGAGATCCAAGAAATAAGGAATTACTATAAAGATGGACTTTATGGATCTGCAATTCTTTATTATGCTAACGGAAAAAAACGCCAAGAAGGATATTTTAAGTACAACAGACAGGATAGTGTTTATACAGAATGGTTTGAAAACGGAAAGATCAAAATTGAGGGTAATTATGATATGAATTATGCCATTGGTAAATGGAATTATTATTACCTCGATGGAAGAATTAAATCTGTAGAAGAGGTTAAAGGTGAAGACAACTATTTATGGGAATTCTACCTGGCAGATTCGTTGCACAGTCAAATTATCAAAGACGGAGATGGTGAGCTTGTAACTTATTACACGACGGGTAAGGTTAAAGAGTGGTACAATTACAAAGATGGACTGAAAAACGGAAAATTTGAAGAGTTGAGTATCTACGGATATCCGACATTATTGGGTGAATTTCACGATGGAAATAAAAATGGAACGTGGGAATTTTTCTATTACACCGGAGATAAAGAAAAGATTAGCAATTACAAAGAGGGTGTCCTTGATGGTGATTACGAATACTTCTACGACAATGGTCAACTGAATGTTTCTGGTGAATACAAAAACGGAAAGAAAACGGGTGAATGGATTTGGTATACCAACAAAGGAACTCGCGATATGCAAGGAAGCTTCAAGGATGGTGAACAGAACGGAGATTGGACGTATTGGCACCCAACGGGAGAGATAGAGTATCACGCACATTTCAAGAAAGGATTAAAATCAGGGCAATGGACCTATATGTACAAAGATGGAAGTAAGCACCGTGAAGGGACGTTTGGTAAAGACCTGAAGAATGGAACTTGGCAGACTTGGTATGAAGATGGAACGCTTCTGATGAAAGGTGATTATGTGAATGGAAAGGAAGAAGGGGAGTGGAACAATTACTGGGACGATGGAAGGTTGAAGAATAAGGCAGGCTTCAAAACAGGTCATTTAAGTGGAGATTGGGAGTCCTATTTCCCGAATGGTAAGGAACTTTCGATTGGTAAGTACAAAGACGACATGAAAGTTGGAGAGTGGAGAGATTACTTCAGTAATGGAAAATTAAAAGATGTTAGGAACTACAAATTGTTCCGTATCAAGCGAAAGTTCAATGATAATATTTTGAGCGGACACGTTGTGATGGAAAGCAAATTGCATGGGCCTTCGGAATCGTATTCAGAGAAAGATAAAAAATTAACCGAAACTGGAAATTATAAGAATGGTGAAAAAGACGGTGAGTGGAAAGCGTTCCATCCAGGTGGTCGAGTTCCTGCGGTTATATCTCATTACAAGGAAGGAAAACTTCACGGTGTGATGAATGTTATAAGCCGAAGAGGAAAGGTTATGCAGACCATTGAGTATAAAGATGGATTGAAACACGGAAAGTATCTAATATTCGACAAAAGAGGGAATGTTCTTAAAGAAATGAAATTCTCAGAAGGGATGCGGATTATTAAGGGCAAAACCGGAGGTAATGGTTCATTTACGCCAGGATAAGATCGAGGACCAAAATGAGCGTTAGTTAGTCAAACGACCTCAGTATTTACACGAATTCTAGACACAACGCCTGACAAGGTCACCCTTTTTTAGGGTGGAGATGTAGTTCGCATAACGTATAATTTAACCACAAGGACACAAAGGCACTATTTTAAGAGTTGTATTGACACAAAGCTTTGTATTCAAGGAATACTTGCTCCTTCGCTGGAGCTTCGGCGATAGCGTTGTGGTTAAACCTTATTAATTAATAGGGTTACCCCTTTAAATCTCAAGACGTAAATTGTTTACGAGGTGATGATGTTTCTTTGTTTAAAACAAAGGGGTAATGAAAATATTAAAGAGTTTATCGAGAAACGAATTTAGAGCTAAATTTGGCACGCCAGAAC
>JABSPC010000604.1 GCA_013215515.1 Crocinitomicaceae bacterium | reverse complement strand
GCAATGGTCCGTTAATGGATGGAACGCTAAAACCAGATATTTCTGCACCAGGAGTAAACGTTGCTTCGTCCATTTCGTCATACACAGACAATAATTTTGGACCAATATCCACTGTAGATTTTAACGGTAGAACATATCCATTTGCACGATTTAGTGGAACGTCTATGTCAGGTCCGGCATGTGCTGGGATTGCAGCAATTCTATTAGAAGTGAATCCATTTTTGTCTGCAGCTCAAGTGAAAAACATTTTAATCGAAACTGCCCGGACGGATAGTCATACTGGAGCTATTCCACCACACAGCGTCAAGTGGGGCTGGGGAAAGGTGAATGCTTATCAAGCCGTGAAATTGGCGCTTTGGGTTGTTGGCGAACAAGAACTCGATATTGAAACGTCATTAACTGTTTTCCCAAATCCAACTTCGTCAGAAATTTCGATCAAAGGAATGGAAGGTAGCGTTGAAAATGTTCAAATCATTGACATGACAGGAGAATCCGTGTATTCATCTGATGAATTGACAACGATCAATGTTACTGAATTGAATTCAGGAGCCTACTTTATTCGCCTTATCGTTGATGGAAAAGTACAACAAGTCAAATTCGTGAAAGAATAGAGTTAATCAAACATTTCGTTATAAGCACTGTATTCAGCGTAATTCCATTCTAAGAATCCTTTTGATTCCCATTCGTGTTTAAAGATCGTTTTTCGAAGCTTTATTTTCCAAATGTATTCATCAACACCCATGTAGATTTTTCGATAGGATTTTGAAGAGGAACTTAGCTTAAAGATGAAGTCTTTTTCTTGTTTGATATCGACTTTTTCCAATTCGTTCTTTGGCTGTTCGAGAAAGGGTAGTGCTGAATTGGAAAGATTCGATAGATAGTTGAGATGAACAAATGATTTATTTGAATTTCCAAAGTTGTATTGAACGATTATTTTATCCCAATTAAAGGCCGAAGAAGTGATCAATACGATCATCCATACATATGCATTGTTCTTCGTTAGGTAGTAGCTAGATTTCGTTCCACTAACCTTTTTATATACGCTGTAAAGTCCATAGATAGTCAGAATTAAGAAAAAGATGATTGCAATTCTTTTATAGGCCAAAGCAAAATATTGAATGTAATACCAATTGCGCACTCCTACGGATATAGCTAGAAAACTGTTTTGACCAATCCAGATATAGGTTAAGACTTTAAGCGTTTTATTCTTCTTGTAAAAATTGAGATTTGCTCGAAATAAATAGAGTACGAGTAGAATTGAAATTAGTATCGCGAAAATTAAGACATACGTTCCATCGTGTACGAATTGCTTCAAAAATTGACCTTTCCATTCAAAATTCAGCCAAACATGATTAATATCCATAACGTTTAGTCCAAACAACAGGATGTTCAGCGAAATGAATAAGAATACCGCAGATTTATATTCATTAAGCAAAGCCAGATTTCTAGGGCTATTTTCTCTGTCTTTCTTTCGTCTGACTAATTCCTCCGAAGATTCTTCATCTCGTTCTGTAGCATGTTTGTTTTTACTTCTAACCAGTATATAGATACTGATAAGGAGTCCGACAATAAACGTTACAATAATTGAAAACTCAATCATTTCGAAAAACGCAACTACACTATCGGTAATTGTTGACCAAAAGGAATTTATGATCTCGCCGAATTTTGGATTTGCCCAGCTATAGAAAGTAGAGAATAGGATAATGATCAATAACGGGATCAGGAATATTCTGAAACGCCAAATAGTGAGCCGAGCCTTTTTACTCGTCACGGACTTGCCACCTATACGGCGAAAGAACTCTTCTATTGAAGCGAAAATATTGGAGAAGGAGCAACCCAAGGAATTCAATATCGACTTAATATGAGGTGCCATTATTACACCAATAAAAGTGAAAAAGAGAATGAAATTCACAACGTAGCTCAAGGTTGTATGTTGAATTACGGTGAATGCTGACGTTAAAATAACACCAGTAAATGCTGTGATAACGTTCATCCCTTTGAGTTGAAATTGCTTGCTGAAATAAAGCCAAGCTAGAATTGAGGTTTCAAAAATGAAAAGGTTTAACCCCAAAGTTTTCTTGTAAAATAGAATAGTGAACAATATCGCGCTCAGAAAGACTACTGTTAAGTTGAGTTGTTTCTTCATGGTTTCTGGTTTCTAAGGAAACGAGGTATACTACGAGCTAGTATATATGCGATTGTCTTTTATGGTTTATTGGGATTTAAAGCCAATTCACCCCTTATTGTTGACAAGTTTCACCCATTCAATTGATACAATCAAAGAAAGCACTATCTTTGCATTGTCTTAGGACAAATGTGAACCAAATTAATAGCAGAAATGGCAAGGTCAAGCGAAACTTTCGGTAAGAAAGAAAAGGAAAAGAAAAAGCAACAGAAGAAGAAGGAAAAGATGATGCGAAAAGAAGATCGCAAAGCTAATTCTGATGGAGGTGGTCTAGATAATATGATGGCCTATGTTGATGAAAATGGTCAAATTTCTGATACTCCGCCGGATCCGACGGTTAAGAAAAAAGTTATTAAGGCTGAGAATATCGAAATTGGTGTTCCTAAGAAAGAAGATGTTGTATACGATCCTGTTCATCATGGACGTGTAAGTTTCTTTGAGCACAGCAAAGGATACGGCTTTATTAAAGAAAACGATTCTCAAGAAAGCTATTTTGTTCACATCAATAATTGTAACGACGAAATTACGGAAGGAAATCAAGTCTCTTACGAATTAGAGAAAGGTCCTAAAGGAATGGTTGCAGTTAAAGTTAGCTTAGAAAAGTAATACAACTTATATATTTGAAAT
>JABSPC010000603.1 GCA_013215515.1 Crocinitomicaceae bacterium | reverse complement strand
TGGTTCAACTTCTGGAACTAATTCAATGGGAACATCTGACCAAGGATCAAATTGACGGGGGTTCTCAGTAATGCGGATTGGGAATAAGAGCTCCAATAATCTCAATTTACTGAAGTCATTTAAAAAGCTGTTTTGGCGGTCGCGGATTGTTTCGAAATCTTCACCTAACAACTCCATCGATTCTTTGTTTCTTAGGGAGTAAATGGATTCGAATTCTATAAAGTCTTCTTCAGCGCACAACTCCTTTGCACTCTTAAGCTGTTCCCAAGAAGTTTGAACATTGTTTTCTACCTCTTCCAGAGTCGTGTGCGAATAATAGGGAAAGTCATAGCCTTTACTCGCTGGGTTGAGTAATTGTGACATCGTTTCTGATTTAATCAATTATCTATTGATAGTCAAGTATTTTGTTAATGCATCGGAAACAAGATTGGGATTCTCACAAACCTCACCACGAATCAAGATTTGATTTTGATCGTTCATGGCGACATCGAATATATTACGGTATTCGGTCCCCATATGAAAACACCCCATGTAAGCATGTGAATTATAACCGAAGGCATCTTGAAAGTCTTCTTCAGTTTTAACTACCCAATCCGTACTTTCCATCCGATCTGACATATAATCTGCGATGAGCATAAGAAGCATGGCTCTATACAGTGGTTTTTTGATTTCTTCTTTTCCCACTTTCAACAACGCTTTTGCAATCGTTTTGGGCGAACCTCTCTTGTCCAAGCCTCCGGATTCAAGTCGATCAAAAAGTGCATTCAGTTCACTAGAATTAAAAGCTTCGTTGTTTGATTTCTGATAGGATTTAATACTGAGCCCTATGAATTGTAAGTCTAAAGGTGAGTTAAGAACGATTATACGATCTTCAAAATTATTAAGAATTGGAAACGAATCAGTTGCAGCTACAAATTTCAAATAGGCCCTTCTCGACTTTGAGGATTTATCCTTGAGAACATCCTTGCGCACTAAAAAGTGCCTCTAGTTTGTTCAACTCCTTTTTCAAATCGATCTTTTCTTTTTTGAATTCCTTTTTCAATTTTAGATATAGCTCAGTTTCAACGTTTTTATCTGCAGAACAGCTTGCAAGAAAAACCAAGAGCATCGAAGTAATTAGGAATCTCATTCGCATGGTTTATTTGTTTGGAATTTCAATCATGTGCAGCGGATGTGCGTCGATGACTTGTTGCTTTTGAGAATTCCTTAACTCTTCATATACCTTGTTAAAACTGTGTTGCGCTTCCTTGTTACGGACATCATACATGTAGGACTCAATTACCGATTGAATTAAGGCAAAGTCACCATAGGGAGACATTGGCGAAACGTATAGATTGATTTCTGTTTCAGATCCAATTTTATCATAGGTTGCGAAAAACACTTTTTTGAAGTCATCAATAGGATATTTTTCTCCGTTCACCAAAACCTCATGGTTGTCTTTCAATCGAATTTCCAATGTGTTTTCAGAATTGTAAACGGGGTAGGCTTGTTCAGTGATCTTTAGGGTTTTTCGAATGTACTCTGTGTCTACATCGAATGTAAACACAGTGGTAAGAAGCATAAACATTCTGTAATAAGGATGCTCAAAATCTTCAGTGGTATATTCTTTAAGGATTATTTTGGAAACTGTTTGCGGAGAAATACTGCCTAGTTTTGCAACCCCTCTTTGAATGCGATGCATTTTCAAGTAATAGTCACTTTCCACATAGGAGAGAGAATCTTTTTTCATGACAGATTTCTGTGCACGGCTTAATATCCCTGATGTCAAAGGGTGGTCAATTACTGGCCGAATAAT
>JABSPC010000602.1 GCA_013215515.1 Crocinitomicaceae bacterium | reverse complement strand
GGTGCTGCAATTAACATAGAAGTTACTGGAAGAGGTGAATACAGAGATTTAATCCATGAAGCCGAGAAAATCAAGGAATTCTTAAAAAGGAAGAATGTTAAAGGCGTTGAAGACCTAAAATTAAACGTGGATGCCAACCGTCCTGAGTATGCCATTAAAGTTGATAAGCAACAGGTAGGCGTATTGAACACTTCAACCTTTGCTGTTGGACAAGCCATAAGAAAAGCACTTCTTGGACAGGACATCACAACATTTACCATTGATGATGAGTCCTACGATATCACTGTTCGATTTAACAAGAAAAATAGAGAGAATTTGAATTCTTTATTGGATTAAGAATTGGTCTTTAGAAATCAAATGGGTAAGATGCTGAACATTCCGATTCGTTCTGTAATTGAAGATCCGAAAGAAACCGGTTCCTATTCAGCCGTGGTGCGTAAGGACCAAATCCCATTAGTAACAATCTCTTCTAATGTGATTGAAGGATTCAACGCTACTGAAGTTGTTGATAAGTTGAAAAAAGAAATGAAAGGGTATAAAGGTCTTCCGCCAGGGTTTGAATTCACTTTCACGGGGCAAATGGAAGAACAAGCAAAAGAAATGGCCTTCTTAATGAAAGCGCTTTTGATTGCAGTATTCCTGATCCTATTGATTATCGTGGCTCAATTCAACTCATACTCAATGCCAGCCGTAATTATGTTAACGGTAGCTTTATCGCTTATTGGTGTACTACTTGGATTGTTGATTACAAGACAGAACTTCGTAATTATGATGACAATGATCGGTATTATCTCACTGGCAGGAGTCGTCGTAAACAACGCCATTGTGCTTATTGATTACATCAACTTGATTCGCAAGAAGAAACGTGATGAGAAAGGACTAGGCGAATACGAACAACTTCCTTATTCAGATATAGTAGATTCTGCAATTGAAGGAGGAAAAACGCGTTTACGTCCAGTATTGTTAACAGCGATTACAACTATATTAGGTTTGATTCCTTTGGCAGTCGGTTTCAATATTGATTTCTTCAGCTTATTCACTACATATGATGCTAAAATATACATCGGAGGTGACAACAATATGTTCTTCGCGCCTATGTCTTGGGCCATTATATATGGTTTAACATTTGCAACCTTCTTGACACTTGTAATTATCCCTTCATTGTACTTGATGATGTACAAAATGAAGCTTTGGATCTACAAGGTTTTCAAGTGGAAGATGCGAAGTAGTCTATAGATTAAAGCCTCGGTTGAACCGAGGCTTTTTTGCATTAAACTTCTACAGAACACTGCTAAACAATCATTTAGAGAAACTCGCTATTTGTGATTATTTACACCCATTCATCGAGTGAAAGCTCGTATTTGTCGAATAAATGAAATTAATCAATGCTTTAGGATTCCAATATCATTCAGGAACTTTATCTATGAATGTCTGTTTTTCACCCATGAATTGAATGATTTAATCAATAGAGTGTTAAATGTGTAATCAACGAATATTATAATCGGCATTTTAGCGTTTAAAAACATTTTTCTACGTAGATAATTCACATTAGATTTGTAGTGTAAAGATTAACTTTAGTATTTGGTTTTTATCAGTACTAAAAATCTTTTTCAGTGAATAGTGGTTAGGTTAGGTTATAGTAAGAGCAGCTCTCCCGAGTTGCTTTTGCTGTTTATAGAGGTTTTGTTTTATCGTGGGAGGTTTCTATATAAATTATTTGTACTGTGTATTTTTTAACCGCGCAAACGCAAGGGCACAATTTTATATTGTTAGCTGTTTGACACTAGTAGACCTTAAGGTCTACAATGCTTTGTGTCTAAAATTAAATCCGTCAATAGTGCCAGCCACAGGCGACCGCGTCTTTGTGGTTAAAACAAATGGTCGAAAAATCAAAGCATATTGCTCGACAACCATCGTTCCATTTTCTCAACACTAATGTCTTTTCTCCCTGCGAGTGATTTAACTTGATCCTCACCGATCTTCCCTACTCCGAAATACTTTGACTCTTCGTTAGCGAAATACCATCCAGAAACACTCGCTGTTGGAAACATAGCCAAACTATCCGTTAACGTTACTCCAGTAAGTTGAGTAGCATCTAGCAATTCAAACAAACCTGGTTTCTCAGTATGATCTGGACACGCAGGATAACCAGGAGCAGGACGAATCCCTCTGTACTTCTCCTTAATCAATTCTGTGTTTTCCAATTCCTCGTTTTGAGCGTATCCCCAAATGTCCGTCCGAACCTTTTTGTGCAAGTATTCTGCAAACGCCTCAGCAAGGCGATCAGCCAATGCTTTTAGTAAGATCGAATTGTAATCATCGTGATCCGCTTCGAAAGCCTCTACTTTGTCATCTATTCCAATACCAGATGTTACAACGAATCCACCAACGTAATCCACTACTCCACTTTCTCGTGGTGCGATGAAATCTGACAAAGCAATGTTTGGTACTCCAGCTGCTTTTTTAGATTGCTGACGAATTGAATGTTGAACCAAAAGCAATTCCTCCGCATTTTCAGGATCGTAAATATGAATATCATCGCCAATTGATGACGCCGGAAATAGCCCAACAACACCTTTGTGAGTAAGCCATTTATCAACTTCAATTTGCTTCAACATCGCTTTGGCGTCATCGAATAATTTTGTAGCCACTTCTCCAACGACCTCATCCGTCAAAATTGCTGGATACTTCCCGTGCAATTCCCACGTTCTGAAAAATGGAGTCCAATCAATATATGGAAGTAAATCTTCGGTTGAAACCTCAACATAGCTCACCCCAAGTTGATTCGGTTCTACAATTTTCGTTTCTTTCCAATCAATTTTATAACCATTTGCACGTGCAGTGTCAATTGGCAAAATCGTTTTCTGAGCTCTATTATTCGCGTGGTTTTCTCGTACCTTAACGTACTCCTCTTTAATTGAAGTTACGAACGCATCTTTTTTACTTCCCAATAATCTTTCAACAACAGTAACCGATCTAGATGCATCCAATACGTGAACCGTTTGATCCTTTTTAAAATGCTCGTCAATTTTAACCGCAGTATGAACTCGAGATGTCGTTGCTCCTCCGATCATTAACGGAATTGACAAACCAGCACGCTCCATTTCTTTAGCCACGGTAACCATTTCATCAAGAGACGGGGTAATTAATCCGCTCAAACCAACAACATCAACATTTTGTTCGATTGCCTCTTTTATAATTCTTTCTGGTGGAACCATAACGCCAAGATCAATGATCTCATAATTATTACAACCCAATACCACACCAACTATATTCTTTCCAATATCATGGACATCACCTTTAACGGTCGCCATCAGTATCTTTCCTG
>JABSPC010000601.1 GCA_013215515.1 Crocinitomicaceae bacterium | reverse complement strand
TTCCGTATTGTTGTGCGCCGCATGTCCTGGTACGCCTTTCGCGCTGCCATCAAGCACCATTAATCCTTTCTCAGCGATTGCCAAGTTCATCTCAGTTGGTTCCCCTATAATTGCAAACTCAAGTTCAGGCAATTCAGGTAAAAGCGACGCAATACCCTTCTGTCCCGAAATCTCTTCTTCAGCAGTAATCGCAATCAAAAGATTGTACTTTAGATCAATGCGCGAATAGAACTGCACAAAAGTCGCAAGAAGAGAAACCACAGCCCCTCCAGCATCATTACTACCCAAGCCGAAGAGTTTGCCATGTTCCACTTTTGGTTCAAATGGATCCAAAGTGTAATTCACATTTGCTTGCACAGTATCGTGATGCGAATTTAATAGCAGTGTCGGTTTATCCTTGGAAAAATACTTATTCTTTGCCCAAACATTGTTGCTCGATCGCGACATTTCAATTCCATGCTTCGTAAGCCAGTCTGCAATGATGGTCGCCGTTCTATCTTCTTCTCTGGAAAAGGAAGGTGTCGCTATGAGCTGTTTCAATAGCATTATCGCTTCTTGGTGGCTCTTCTTCATATCTCCAATTTTAAAACCGTTCCACCATCCTGATCTTCCATACAATTGACATCACCGATTCGTACTTGCTGCACTCCACTTTTCAAGGCCTGAAAGCAATTATGAAGTTTTGGAATCATTCCTTCGCTGATGACGTTTTCTTCTTGCAAGACTTCATATTTCTTTTGATCAATTTTATCAATCACGGATTCATTATCATCAGCATCTATTAAAACTCCAGGTTTTTCAAAGCAATAAAACAGATCTACTTCGTAAAATTCTGACATTGCAATGGCCACTTGAGCGACAATTGTATCCGCATTGGTATTGAGTAATTGCCCATTTCCGTCGTGTGTTATTGAACACAACACTGGACATAAATCATTCTGAATAAAAGCATTCAACACTCCACCATTAACTTTTCGAATATCACCTGCAAAACCATAGTCAATAGGTATAGCCGGTCGTTTCGTAGATTCGATCACATTTGCATCTGCTCCCGAAAGACCGATTGCCGTACACCCGAACGCGAACAACTTGGCACAAATAGAAGTGTTGATCAATCCAGAATATACCATTGTCGAAACTTTAAGACCATCCTCCGTAGTCACTCTTCGTCCATTAATTAAGAGAACTTCTTGACCTAAATCGGCACTTAACTGACTTGCTATTTTACCTCCTCCATGAACCAACAATTTTGGAAAATCGATTGCACTGAAAGCTTTCAAAAACTCAAAAAGAGCGGCTTCATTATTAATAACACCTCCTCCAATTTTTACGATTGTGCATTTAGTTTTCATCATTCAACATTTTAATTAGAACAGCTTGAGCCGCATAAATTCGATTTTCCGCTTGTTCGATCACGAGTGAATTTTGTGAATCGATTACATCATCGTGGACAACGACATTTCTTCGAACTGGAAGGCAGTGCATGAATTTCCCTTGATTGGTAATTGCCATTCGTTCTGGACTAATCATCCAATCATTGAGGTCTTCCCCGATTTTCCCATAATCTTCATAAGAAGACCAGTTCTTGGCATAGATAAAGTCTGCGTCTTTAAACGCTTCTGCCTGATCGCTCACAACCTCAACTCCATTGGTGATTGAGCCTTCCAATTCAAATCCATTTGGATGCGTGATCACCAAATCAAAGTCACCTTCTTTCGCCCATTCAACGAATGAATTTGCAACGGCTTGTGGCAATGCTTTTGGATGAGGCACCCATGATAAAACAATTTTTGGTTTTTTCTTTACTTTATGTTCTTCAATGGTCATCATATCTGCAAGTGATTGCAAAGGATGGCGCGTGGCACTTTCCAGTGAGATAATCGGTACCGAGGCATGCTTTACAAATCCGTTCAAAACCACTTCAGAATAGTCTTCTTCACGATCATTAAAAGACGGGAATGTTCGTACACCAATGATGTCACAATATTGCGAAATAACAGCGGCGGCTTCACGAATATGCTCTTGAGACTCTGAATTCATCGTTGAACCATCTTCGAATTCAAGTGTCCAGCTATCTGAATTTAAATTCATTACAATAACGTCCATTCCAAGGTTCATGGCCGCTTTCTGCGTACTCATGCGCGTTCTTAAACTTGGGTTAAAAAACAACAATCCCAAGGTTTTATTCTTTCCCAACTGACTCAATTCGTGTGGATTCGATTTTTGATCTAATGCCAGTTTTATTAATCCTTCAGGGGCTTCTATATCTTCAATTGAACTAAATTTTTTCATGATAAATGTTGTTTTAAGGCTTGAATGAATACGATTAGCTCCTCTTGTTTCACCGTCAGTGGAGGAAGTATTCTCAATAGGTTTGGATTCATTGAAGCTCCTGTAAAAATTTTGGAATCAAACAATAATTTTGTTCTCAATTCCTTAATGGGAAAATCGAACTCAATGCCGAGCATCAATCCTTTTCCTTTCACTTTTTTAATTTGAGCGATAGAAGTCAGTTCTTCCCTCAACCACATCTCTAGATAATTCACATTTTCAACACTATTTTCCTCGTTTAAAATGTCTAGAACAGCACAGCCAGCAGCGCATGCCAGATAGTTACCTCCAAAGGTGGTGCCGAGTAATCCATAAGATGCTTCGATATCTGGATGAATTAAAATTCCACCAATTGGGAATCCATTTCCCATTCCCTTTGCCATTGAAATGATGTCGGCCTTAATGCCTGAAAAATGATGTGCAAAGAACTTCCCAGATCGGAAATAACCACTTTGAATCTCATCTAAAATCAATACAACCTGATATTCATCACATAAGCTTCGTAATTCCCCCAGAAACTGTTCACTTGGCTCGTCCAAGCCTCCTACTCCTTGAATTCCTTCGATAATTGCGGCGCAAACACCTTCAGTGTCAAATGCCTTTTTCAATTCGTCAATATCATTGATCTCAACAAAAATCGTTTCTATTCCTTGCTTATTTATCGGAGCTGAAATCTTATTATTATCCGTTACATTGAGTGCCGCAGAAGTTCTTCCGTGAAAACTATTCTTGAACGCTATGACCTTTGACTTCTTCGTATGAAAGGAAGCCAATTTCAATGCATTCTCATTCGCTTCTGCTCCGCTATTGCACAAAAACAAATTGTAATCAGGATACCCTGAAACCTTACTCAATTTTTCAGCAAACGTTGACTGAATAGGAATAATTACAGAATTCGAATAGAATGAAATAGTACTCATCTGATCTGAAATTGCTTTCGTGTAAACAGGATGATTGTGGCCAACTGAAATCACTCCATGACCTCCATATAAATCGAGGTATTTCTCACCATTCGAACCGTAAACATAGCATCCCTCTGCTTTTACCGGCGTGATGTCAAATCGTTCGTATACGTTAAATAAATTCATAATTAGAAATAATTTGCTTTGAATGCGAGCCCTGTATTTTCCGGTAGGTCAAACATGATATTCATGTTCTGTATCGCCTGTCCTGCAGCACCTTTCAAGAGGTTATCAATTACAGATGTGATGAGTATTTTGCCCTCAACCTTTTGAATTTGAAGGGCACAATTGTTCGTGTTTACGACTTGCTTTAAATGAACATTTCCGTTAAAAACGTGCGTGAATTCAGCCGATTGGTAATAGCCTTCAAATAATTGAATGAGTGCCTTTTCTTCCAATTTACATTTCATGTATGCACTGGCGAAAATGCCTCGTGAAAAATCACCACGCACAGGTAAAAAGTTCAACTCATGGTCAAATCCTGATTGAGTAGCAAGTAGTGTTTCTCCTATTTCTCCTAAATGCTGATGCTTGAACTCTTTGTACATAGAAATGTTATTATTTCTCCAACTAAAATGAGAAGTTGAGCTCAAAGATTGTCCCGCTCCAGTAGATCCTGTAATAGCATTAATGTGAACATCATTTGTTAGAAGTCCTTCTTTCGCAAGGGGCAACAAGGCAAGCTGAATTGCTGTTGCAAAACATCCAGGATTGGCAATATATTGAGTTTCTTTTATACTTCTTTTGTTCCATTCTACGAGTCCGTATACGAAGTCCATTCCGTTAAATGAAGCATCATCTTTTAAACGGAAATCGTTTCCTAGATCAATGATTCGCGTTGTCTCAGAAAAACGGTGTTTCGTCAGAAACTTCTTCGAATTCCCATGTCCAAGACAGAGAAACACAATATCGACGTTGTGATTCAACTCCTGTGTAAATAACAAATCGGCATTTAACATGTCCTGATGAATCATTGACACATCCACATCGGGGCTAGAATGACTGAACAAAAAATCGACTTTCACCTTCGGATGATGTACCAATGAACGGATCAATTCACCTGCGACGTATCCTGCACTTCCTACAATTCCTACTGATATCATACGATTTCATTTACATGGTTAAACAATTGTATAGGATTCCCTAACATCTTCGTAAATCCTTTTACGTCTTCGCCAGACCAACGTTTATTGGCTTCGCCATAATCGGCAAAATCCGAAGACATTAAATCGTGTTTTGACTCGATTCCCTTCACGACAAATCGGTAGGGATGCAACTCAACGAACACCTTTCCAGAAACATACTTTTGAGAGTCCTCCAAAAACGTTTCGATATTTCGCATAACGGGTTCGAAATACTGAGCTTCATGAATGAACATTCCATACCAGCTCCCGAGTTGTTCTTTCCAGTGCAGTTGCCATTTAGACAATGTGTGCTTCTCCAGTGTGTGATGTGCTTTGATGAGGATCACAGGTGCAGCAGCAGCGAAACCTACTCGACCTTTAATTCCAATAATCGTGTCTCCAACATGGACGTCTCTTCCGATAGCATATTTTGATGCCATTGAATCCAAAGATTGAATCGCTTTTACGCTGTTCATTTTCATACCGTCAATCCCAACGATCTCGCCTTTTTCGAAAATCAACTCTACTATTTGCATTTCCATTTTTTCCATTGCATCTGGAAACGCACTTTCGGCGAGTGTCTCATGAGACGTTAGGGTTTCAGCACCGCCGATACTTGTTCCCCAAAGCCCTTTGTTGATTGAGTATTTTGCTTTTTCCCAACTCACATCAACTCCATAGGATTCCAGGTACTCGATCTCATCCTTTCGCGACAGTTCTTGATCTCGAATCGGGGTAATTATTTCAAGTTCGGGTGCTAACAACTGAAACACCAAATCAAATCGGACTTGGTCATTTCCAGCTCCTGTACTTCCGTGTGCAATTGACGTAGCGCCAATTTCTTTTGCATATTTAACAAGAGCGCAAGCCTGATGAATTCGCTCGGCACTTACCGACAATGGATAAGTGTTGTTCTTTAACACGTTTCCGTAAATCAAGTACCGAATGATTTCCTTATAGAACGAATTTGTCTCTTCCAAAGCCATGTGGCTCGCTGAACCTAAATCCAGTGCCTTTGTTTTTATTTCCTCCAGTTCGAGTTCGGAGAACCCGCCTGTGTTAACCACTGCAGTATGGACATCCATTCGCTTTTCTTGCATCAAATACTTGACACAATACGATGTATCTAATCCCCCGCTAAATGCTAGTACTATTTTGTTCTTTTTCATTTTTAATCTTTTGTAAAGTGTTGGTCTTTTTTCTTTTTCGGCCCTTGATGAATAACTTGAAGCGTTCCCAAGCCATATGCTTTTCCTTCTCTTGTCCTGGTGATTCATTGAAGTCACAAATCATTCCTGTACACAAGCACATGGTCCTATTCGTCCGTTCAAGAATATCATGATTTTTACACTCCAGACATCCTTTCCAGAAGACATCTGATTTGGTGAGTTCAGAAAAAGTCACAGGTTTATATCCCAGATCTGAATTGATCTTCATGACCGCCTGACTCGTTGTTATTCCAAATAATCGAGCTTTAGGAAACAGTTTTTTGGACAGGTCAAAGATTCCTTTTTTGACGATTCTAGCTACTCCTGTTTTTCTGTAATCTGGATGGACAACAAGTCCAGAATTGGCAACAAATTTTTCATTGTCCCAGCTTTCAATGTAACAGAATCCGATCACCGAACCTTCATAAAAAGCAATAACAGACTCCCCTTTCGTCATCTTTTGCTGGATGTATTCGGGCTTTCGCTTAGAGATTCCTGTACCTCTGTTTTTTGCAGCTTCTTCCATCATTTCACAGATGAATGCAGCATGCATTGTGTGACTTTTATTAGCCACAATGACATTAAATTTCATAACGTGAACCAATTAATCTCGATTGAGATTGTTGATAAATAAACTAATACTATACTGTGTGAAAAGCCCAGCGCGTAGCTCGGCAAAAGAAATTACGCCAAGAGGCGTCTACGACGATCTGACCTCCTGGATACAGAGGCACAAGAATTTATCACAGGTAGGTTTACCTGAATAATAAATTTATATGAATTCCCTTTCGTCATTTGAAGCGACAAAACTAGTGAATTTTCTTAGTTAACAAGAATTAATCGCAAATGTCATGTGAAATGTGGCTAAAATAGAACTGAGCTGAAAAACAACTAAATTTCTACTTTTCTTCTTCTATAATTTTCATCATAAACCAGATCATTTTTACATACTCCATAAGCTTGCTTGATCAGATTGTTACAAACAGCGATTAACGCTAACTTTTTTGACTTTCCTTTTGCTACAATTCGTTCATAAAGAGCTCTGCATTCTGGATTGTTTTGACAAGCTGTAAATGAACACATAAACAGATGATGTCTTAACATCGGATCTCCTTTTTTGCTAATATAACTTCGCCCTCGAATACTGGTTCCTGATGACCTTTCAACAGGTGCCAATCCGACATAAGAAGTCACTTGTTTAGCACTCGTGAAATATCTAAAATTATTTGTGGTGACCATCATTAACATTGCCGTTTTCTTTCCAATACCAGGAATACTTCTGATGTTAGTCATAACTTCTGGAGAGTGCTCTTTCAACAGGTTCTCCAGATCCGTTTCAAGTTTCTTGATTTCAACTTTAACACGCTTCAATTGCAATTTTAGTGATTGGATTATTGGGTACATGACTACTCAATTGGAAGCTCGTGAAGAGTTGCTCTTGATAGTCTTTCTTGCCCTGCATATCTCAAGATAAGAAACTAAGAGACTCATTTGAAATCATTTGACTAAGTTTGTCAACAGAGTTGTGCAACAGGCACAAAACCTAAACTGCATTAAAACGCAGTTTAGCCAAAACGTTAGCGTCAATAACAAAACCAGAGAACAATATCAAAATTCGTATTATGAAATCAAGAGCTGTAAAAAAAAACCTCCTCACTTTATCTTTTGTTATACTTCTTTCATTAATGGGATTTTCTCAAGAAAAACCAAATGTTCCCTGTAACAATATTCCGACTTTAACTCATTCAATTGTCACTCCATCTCCAACAAAAGCACTTTCTGATATAAATGGGATTCATCCACATACAGTAAAATTATGCGAAGCGGACAATGGTAAACTCTATGGGATGACACGATTAGGTGGAACACATCAAAAGGGGACCTTGTTTTCATTTGACCCCAAAACGGAAACCTATGAAAAAATTATTGATTTCGAAGGCTACAGTAATGGCGCTCACCCTTACGGTTCTTTGCTTAAAACAAAAAACGGACTCCTTTATGGCACGACAAATAGAGGCGGGGCATGCAATCATGGAACGTTATTTGAGTTCGACACCAAGACCAATACACTAACACATAAAATTGATTTTGACGGTTGGTCAGGATCTAAGCCAAATAATATTTTAATGGAGGCTTCTAATGGAAAACTTTATGGCATGACCTTAAGTGGAGGAATACATGACCAGGGTGCACTATTCGAGTATACCCCTAAAAGTGAAACCATACGGGCAGTAATCAACTTTGAACGACAAGTTTCTGGAAGCAACCCTCTAGGAGGGCTAATTGAAGTGGATGGGAAGCGGCTCATTGGTATGACCCAATATGGCGGTTTACACAATGAAGGAACCATATTTGAGTACAACATCAAAACTGAAGAGTACATTAAACGGGTGGATTTAATTCCCAATGTAACCGGCAATAGACCACACGACAATTTTGTTCAGTTCAATAGCGAACTGCTGATCGGAGGAACCATCTTTGGTGGAAAGTATAATAAAGGGACGCTCTTTGAATACAATATCAACACACACACCTTTAATAAAATACATGATTTTGATGGTTTCACAACAGGTACAAGTGCTAAACCCACATTAATATTAGCCAAAAACAACAAGCTTTACGGCATGACTCCTAATGGTGGAGCGAAAGGATATGGTACCTTGTTTGAATATAATCCTGACACAAAAATTTTGCAGAAGAAATTAGATTTCGAGGGCATTACGAATGGACAAAACCCATGTGGAGCCTTAACCGAAACTAATGATGGACGGATTTTTGGAGTAACGCATCTAGGAGGCATCTATGGCAAAGGAATAATTTTTGAGTATGACATAGAAACGAATCTCATCATTAAAAAATATGATTTCGTTGGTAAACGCTAGCAAGATGAATGATTTCACCAAAAAGAACTACTACATTTTTCAATATTTGAAAT
>JABSPC010000600.1 GCA_013215515.1 Crocinitomicaceae bacterium | reverse complement strand
GTTCTGGCGTGCCAAATTTAGCTCTAAATTCGTTTCTCGATAAACTCTTTAATATTTTCATTACCCCTTTGTTTTAAACAAAGAAACATCATCACCTCGTAAACAATTTACGTCTTGAGATTTAAAGGGGTAACCCTATTATACAATTCAAAATGACCTCAATTCCATTAATCCACCTCTTTTATGTACCTTTAAAACAAACCAACAATTCACACGATGGCAAAAGGTAAAGACTCTAAGAAAAACGTAAAAAAGGAGGCGGGTAAAACTCCAAAAGAAAAAAAAGCAGAAAAGAGAGCAAAAAAAGAAGCTCGCTCAATTTAAGCCAAGTGATTCTATTGAAGTAACTCTTCGAATTGAACATTTTCGAAAGAATAAAAAGCAGTTTTATTCTCGATTTACGGTCTCTAGCCATTTTTCGTGTTGCGATTGCTTTGTGTATTATTTCCGACCTTTTAAGTCGTTTCAGATACATTGAGTTCTTTCAAACTGGGGAGGGATTTCTTCCCCAACGATTAGACTTAGGTCTTCAGCGGTTTCTTCCACATAATTGGGACAATACCTATTCATTTCAAGTTGTGCTTTTCTGTCTAGCACTAATTTTTGCTGTAATGCTGCTTGTCGGGTGGCGAACTAAACTCGCAACTTTTCTATCCTGGTTAATGCTGATTTCATTGCATTCCCGATTGGAAATCTCAACCGACGGATCAGATATATTTTTACGAGGACTATTGTTATGGTCTATGTTTCTACCCTTAGGATCGCATTGGTCGGTTGACAGCAAAAATGTCGATCAAAATAAAAAATTTACGGAATGCTTTTCACTCGGAGGAACAGCTATAATTCTGTTCTTTATCTTCTATTATTTCTCCGCGGGCCTATCCAAACTAAATGATGATTGGTTGGTCAACAGTGCATTAGAAATCATTTTACGGCAAGAACTTTGGCTGCGATCAACTGGGTCAATTTTAAGTGAATACCCTGGATTTCTGAAAATTCTATCTCCAACAATTGTTGTCTTCGAAATTGTCGCTCCATTCGCTTTACTTCTACCTCACCGTTTCTTTAAACTCCGCTTAATTGCAATAGGTTCCTTTGTCGTTTTTCAATTTGGAATGGGGATCTGTCTTGACTTAAACATGATGCCTTGGATTGCAACAGCAGCTATACTTCTATTTGTACCTTCCGCATTTTGGGCTAAATTATCACCTCAAAACAGCACGCTTCATTCTGAAAGAAACAGACTTAAAAACACGATTCTTATACCTCTAATGATTGTAGTTTTCGGAGGATTCTTCCTTCAGAAAGCTGGTGGCTCTCAACCTGCATCTTCAGTTTTATATACTGCTGGACTATACACCACATGGAGTTTCTATGATCATCCTCCTCAAGTCGATTACGATTATAGAATTGTCGCTGAATTGGAAAACGGTAAAACGGTGAAGGTCCTTTCATCGCTGAATGAGCAACCCAATTGGAAGAATTCTACCATGAACAATCTCTGGCAGAATTACAGATTTAAATATTATTTGGAAACGATATCGTATGAAAATACAGAAGAGGGACATGTCTTCTTAAAATGGATTGTGAAGCAGTGGGAAGCAGAACACCACGGAATTGAAATAGAATCCGCAGATTTTATTTGCTCGGAAACAGACATTCTAAAACCGCATGGGGCTGTGAGTGAATACCTAATTTCACAGTATTGAAAACGGTTCAAAGTCTATTTGAAGAGCTCTTTGACGAATTAAAACCACATGGGTAAAACTCAGATAGCTTTGATAAAAGGGCAATTAAAATGCTACTTCAAATGGAAAATGCCTCCTGATAAATTTTACTTCTTATAATAAACGCGTCTAGGCGTTGGCGATTCAAAATCCTCCGCAATCTTACTGTCTTCATTCCCCACTATAACCTTATTTAAAAGATTTTTTCGCGTAGAAGTATTTGAAATTTTTCCATTAACGTTTATGAACTCGTATTGGAACCCAATGCGCGTTTCTTTATCTATTCTTGCATACCGAACCTCACCTGATTTAAAATACAAAGTGTCTTGGTATCCAAGATTTACTGCATTAAAATCGCCCAATAAATCATCTCTCTCCCCATCCATAGTATACCAATCCAACAGGGAAACACGAACAGAAGACTTCATGGTTCTGCCAGAAGTACTCTTGTACTCATATTTAATCACAGTTCCAGAGATTTTAATTATATCCCCAACGCGGATCATTCCAGTCTTATACGCCACGGTATCATTATAGCCCTGTCCAAAAGACAAGCCAGTTGCAATTAAAAAACTTATAGTGATCAAATACTTCATAATGGTCAAAATTGATTCAGTGCAAAATTACGATTTTAATGTTTACTCTTAATCCGGCCAACAATTGATTATATTTGATAATACAGATTATCAAGGCTTAAAACCAGAAACAAACATATTATGCAATTAGTTCTATTCGCTCTTGTAGCATTTACTTTAAATTTTAACGGATTTTCTCAAGAGACTGAAGACGAGGCTGGCATTCAGTTCGTAACTGGAACTTGGGAAGAAGTCCTTGCAATTGCGAAAAAAGCCAAAAAGTCAATTTTTGTAGATGCCTATACAACCTGGTGCGGCCCTTGCAAATGGATGTCAAAAACTACTTTTACCGATAGTAATGTCGGCTCTTTTATGAGTAAGAATTTCATTTCCTATAAAATGGATATGGAAAAGGGAGAAGGTGTTGATTTTGCTAAGAAAAATAACGTGCAAGTTTATCCAACATTGCTGTTTTTTGATCCAAAGGGTAGGCTTAATCACAGAGCAGCTGGTGCATTAAACGCAGATGCCTTTCTTGAAACTTGTAGAAACGCGCAAGATCCAACGGAACGTTTTGGTACTTTTCAAAGAAAATTTGAACGAGGAGATTCCAGTAAAGAATACCTTCTTAAATACATCAATAAATGTAATAATGCTGGAATGTCATCTGAGGAACCATTCAACAAATACTGGTTGCTACTCGAGCCTGATGAAAAAATCAATGAAGAAAACCTGGTTTTAATGAATAAAATCACGAGAGGTTTTTCTGATATGGATCATGAATTGTTCATCTTCATGAAAACCAACAAATCAAAATACATTAAAAAAGTTGGAGAGGAAAAATTCAACCCCTATTGGAGTTCAGCTTATAAAAGCGCCATTTGGTATGCGGCTTCAGAAAAGAAATCAAGCGATCAGAAAGCCAAAATAAAAAAAGCTAAATCAATCTTTACGGGTAAAAAAGGTGAGATTGACGCATTCTACGAAATGAATCTTGCTTGGGTATCGAAAGATGAAAAGAAAATAAGTAAGACTGCAGCGGTATATGTTGAAGTTACCACGGATTGGGTATTCCTGAACTCTGAAGCTTGGAAGGCTTACGAAGATTCAGACTCCGAACAAGAGTTGGAAAAGGCTTTAGGTTGGACAAACAAATCCATTGAGTTGAATTCAAACTATATGAATCTCGATACAAAGGGAGCTATCTTATACAAGTTAAAGCGTTATGAAGAGGCCATAGCCTCATTGGAAAAAGCTGTATCGAAAGCAGACGAAAACGTAAGAGAAACAGACCTTTCAACAACGGAAACACTTTTGAGAAAAATCATAATTGAAATGCAAGGATCAGACGATGACTAATTATGCATAAACTTCTATTTTTGTCCTTTATCCTATTCACCTTCGTCGCTTCGTCGCAACAAGGTGCATACGCTTATAGACCAAGGGGCTTTAGAAAATATGAGCCGTCTGAGCGTATTGCCATCGGAGTATCTCCACTAGCCTTGCTCGATTTTTACAACGGAGCAAGTTACAAAGGAGGAATTTCTTTTAAGCCTGTTAAAATTCTAAGATTTACCGCTGATTTCGGATCATATTGGCCTCAATTGACCAAAATAATTACCCCTTGGAACGATATTCAGGGCTATAACTTTAGAGCCAGTGCCGGCTTGTACTTGTCCTATACAGGAGACATTAGTTTCGGTTTTGAATATCAATATAAAACCCAAAGTTTCAATTACACTGATTCTGTTCCCAATCAACCCAGTTTTGTCGGTAACGTTAACAAACTGGTTCATGTGTTTAATCTCTATGTCAGCTACGATTGGGATCTTACTCGAAGGGTATATGTCGAATTACGATTCAATTTTGGCGTTCGATACAGAGACATCACAAATGATCAAAGCGCTCAATTGGAGAATTCGGTCAATTGGCACGACTCATTGAACCAAGGGCGAATAACACAGGGAAAGAATTTTTTGGCCAATGTCAATTTTGCTGTTCGGCTTAATTACGTAATATGGCCAGAGTAATTTCTCTTTATCCCAATTTTCGCATTTCAAGAACTAATGGACGCGGTTATTGATAATTTGCAGTATTAATTCTCTATCTTAGAGACTTCAAAATCTACACTATGTTTATAAAATCACTTTTTATAATTGGAACTGCTGCTCTAATATTATCCTCTTGTGGGAAATCAGGTAACAACTATAAATCTAATTTTTCAGATGAGGTATCAACTGAGGCAGCTCAAATTCAATTGCCTTCTGCAGGATTCGACATTATTGAAC
>JABSPC010000060.1 GCA_013215515.1 Crocinitomicaceae bacterium | reverse complement strand
TTCCAAACGTCAGTCTTGTTTAAATCGGCAATAGGGCTTAAATCAACTCCACCGTCGCCATATTTTGTAAAGAATCCAATTCCAAAGTCTTCTACTTTATTGCCAGTTCCGGCAACTAAACATCTATAAGCTTGTCCAAGTGAATACAGGGTTGTCATTCTTAAACGTGCCCTAGAATTGGCCATGGCTAGATGGTGTTCTTTGAGATCGAAAGGCATTTTTGACTCAAATTCTTCAAATGTAGAAGTCAAATCAATATCGAAGAATTCAACGTTGTCAAATCGCTTTTTAAGATCTTCGATATGATTCATTGCTCTAGAATACTCTGCAGACGTTTGACGAATAGGCATGCTTAATACTATTGTCTTTTTACCCGTCATTGCGCAGAGCGTAGAAGTTAACGCCGAATCAACACCGCCAGAAATTCCGATAATAAAACCAGACAGCTCAGCTTTATCGCAATAATTGCTTAGCCAAGCTGTAATGTGTTGTGCTACTTCTTTAGTTTTCAAAAAAATCGATTTAGAATAGAATCGAAAGTTTAAATCTCAATTGGTTGTGTGTTGCTCCATTTGAAAAATAATTATCTACCAGCCCTGTATCATCTTTTTGATGTAAGAACTGCTTATCTTTATAACCTGCCTCAGCTTCTTTTACATCATCGTCTCGATCCCAATACAATTTTGTAAGTCCAAAATAGAATCCCATTTCAGCAACTAAAGAAGTCGTTCCACTGAAATTCCATTCAGCTCCACCAGCAAATCCACCAGTTGTTTTGATGAAAAGCATTTCCGAAGCTGCGGACATGTTTTCATTGTTACGAGATATACCGGTTGTCAACGTTGGATTATCTCCAAGAGCGTACTCAAACCCTGTATCCGTTATCTTGTTGGATCCCAAAATACTTGTTCTTAATCCAAACTTCCCAAAATATCTGAAGTATCCAATGAACTTAGTTCTAAAGATTAACATTGTAGGGATGCTGATGTAAATAGGTTTTTGTTTTCTTGTTGTAACTTCATACAGAACGTCAGTAGGTAGAACATCAACGGCTCTTATAATTGCTTTATCTCTAAAGTGATAATAGACAGCATCTCCAGAAGGTCTGTATTTCAAGGTTTCAAAATCAATTTCAATTCCGGTAGTGATCCCAATTGATTCGTTAAATGAAAAATTCATATTGGCTCCAATCGTTAAGTCAGAACCAATTCCATCTGCTGATAATTTAGTTGTCGACATTTTCATGAAATTCATTCCAACTCCAGCCACCAAACCAGCTTGAAATTTTTTGTCGGCTGCTTCTTGAGCAAATGCAGACGTCGAAAGGGCAATAATAGAAAGGCTAAGTAATAATCGTTTCATAGTTAAATTTTAAACATTCGATTAGGCTAAAAATCACTCTGTTTTGAGTACTTTTGAACTACGAAAATAGTTAATTATAATGACTCTTAAAAGCATTTTTCCTGTTCTAATTTTTGCGTTTGTTTTCATCGGATGCACATCAGACCCTTTGGATGTAGATGTGTCGAATGTTGATCTAACCATTGAATTTCATAATATTCATTCGGAATTGTATAAAGCCAATTCGAAAGAATTAATCGAAGCGCATAAGGATTATAAAAAAGAGATTCCTGAGATCTATGATTATTACTTGGGCGCATGTATGGAATTCCCTGAGAATATGGCCGACTCGTCTTTTGTAAATCAAATGAATTTCCTCAAGAATGACCCTGTAATGAAGGACTTCGAAAGGGCTATAGACAAGAAGTTCTCTAGTTTCAGTAAAATCGAGGCGAAATTAATAGACGGGTTCAAGCATTTGAAATACCATTTACCAAAGGAAAAAATGCCGACAGATATTATATATATTAATTCAAGACTTCAATCTAATGTGTTTTGCACGGAGAATGAAATTTCTATTGGATTAGAAAGATATTTGGGCGCTAAAGCAGATGTAATTGAGAAGTATTTAGATCCTCGTATCTTTTTTAATTGGATTAAGGAGGGAATGGATTCTAAGTTTTTAGAACGAGATGTTCTGGCAGGATGGATTAGTACACATATTATTGAGGAGTCAGAAGGGAATTTGGCCGAGCGAATGATTCGATGGGGTAAAGTCCTCTATTTAACCAAAGCATCTTTCCCCGAAATGGAAGAGCACTTAATTATGCGCTACAAGAAATCTGGATGGGATTGGGCAGTGGAAAATGAACTCCAGTTTTGGGAATATTTGGTAAATCAAAAAGCATTGTTTGCTTCCGAAGAATTGAATGTGGCCAATATGATTAACCCAGGACCGACTACATCAGGATTACCGGAGAAAGGAGCTCCAGACAGAATGGGACAATTTATTGGTTATCGCATGGTAAGACATTATATGGAAGAAAAAGAGATTAAGGTTGGTGAATTGGTAAAGGTGCCATACAACAGTATTTTACAAGAATATAAAATAGAAGATTAGATGGAAGATAAGGTTGTGAAAACATCGAAAGTTACGATTGACGTTGGATTGAACGAAAACAATGTGCCTATTGAAATGAAGTGGACAGCTCCTGATGGGTCGGTTCAGGATGCACCTACAAAGGCAATGCTTCTTTCGTTGTGGGATGCAAAAGAAAACAACACAATGAAGATTGACCTATGGACCAATGATATGTCTGTAGAGGAAATGAAACAGTTCTTTCATCAAACACTTTTGACTTTGTCGGATTCTTTTGAGAAGGCAACGGGAGAACAAAAGATATGTGAAGATCTTCGCGATTTTTGCTATCATTTCGCCGATAAGATGAACATTCTTCCAGAGCGATAGACAATACATTACCAGATTAAATTATACCTATGGCTGAAGGGAATCTTAGAAAGATGCGAGTTTCGTCAGGCGATCAAGTCCAATATCGATTGATGCTTTCTGAAGAAGTTAATGTGAATGACTTCATTGGTAAAGAAATTAATTTAGAATGGAATGGAGTTATTAATTGCACCAATTGCAGTAAAAAAACGAAATCATCTTTTGGTCAAGGATTCTGCTGGACTTGTTTTTCAACAGCACCTGAGTCAGCTGAATGTATTCTTCGCCCTGAACTATGTCGTGCGCACTTAGGAGAAGGACGTGATCCTGAATGGGAAGAAAAGCACCACAATAAGCCTCATATTGTTTATCTCGCAGCTTCAAGTGCTGTCAAAGTTGGGATTACGCGAATGGATCAAGTTCCCACAAGGTGGATCGATCAAGGAGCATCGTCAGCGATTATTTTGGCGGAAGTTCCAAATAGGTTTGAAGCTGGCCGATTAGAGGTAGCATTGAAAGAGTTTTTTACGGATAAAACCCATTGGCAAAAGATGCTGAAGAATGACATTGATGAGTCGATTGATCTTGAAGATGAAAAATGGTCATTGGAAGATCAGTTGCCATCAGACATAATCGAGTTCTTTTCTGAAAACGACGATATCATTGAAATAAACTACCCCGTGCTTGCTTATCCTGAAAAGGTTAAGAGCATGTCCTTTGATAAAACACCAACGATAAAAGGCAATCTAGCAGGAATCAAAGGTCAGTATTTGATCTTCGATGATGGAAACGTTTTGAACATTAGAAAACATACGGGTTATTATAACTTTCATATCATATGCTTTATGATAATATTGTGACATTAAATCGTGTCCAACTTTTGATATTGAATATGGATTTGCTGCTCTAATTGGATTTGTTTCTGTAATTGGTATTTCATCTTTAGTTGGATTACCATATACTTCTGAAGAAGATACACTAATAATAACTGGATCACAAACACCGTTATCTTTCGCCACTCTTAATTCTTCCATCAAGTTGGTCGTACCTATAACATTAGTTGTTAATGTTAAAATAGGAGTTACAAAACTTGACTCTGGAAAACTTTGT
>JABSPC010000006.1 GCA_013215515.1 Crocinitomicaceae bacterium | reverse complement strand
CCCCCAATAGGGCACCATGCCTTTTAAGTCATTTTGCGCTGGTATGTCAAATTCTGAATCATCTACAATTTCTTCAAATTGACTTCCTCCAATGGCAAAGGAACCACCTCCCATTACACTTGGTGAAAGCATATTGAAAGACTCTCCAACCCCATAAGACCAATTGGTAATATAGCCTCGATCCAATCCTGAAGTTTGATTTTCGACTTCAACTCCATCTGACAAAATGGTTAAATCATTTGCCCCCCTAATTGTATACGTTGAGTATTCTGCTGTTAATAGAACATTACCCATATTCATAAACGTCGCAAAAATAAACCCTAGGATTAGCCCTCCAGAAGTAATGAAAAAGGACTTTAATTCTTTGTTCTTATAATATTTAAATAAGAAATAGACACCTACGGCAATAAGCAAGAAAAGGAAATAATAGGTTACTTGAAGATGATTGGCGCCTATCTCATAGCCCATAAATAAGGTGGCAAATAGAATCCCCCATATCCTATGACTCCGATAGGCATATATAAATGCACCTAGTGTCGGCGCCATAAATGCCGTGGCAATTGACTTGGTAACATGGCCCGCTTGAACGATTAAAATTTCATAACAAGAGAATGAAAAAGCAATTGCACCTAAGGCGCCAATAATAGGCTTAATTCTCAAAAACAACGCAAAGGCATAAAAACAAAGCATATGCAGAAGAAGATATCCCTTTGCACCCGGAAACGACTTGAAGTACCAACTTTTTATTTGACCAAAAATATTCCCTGGGTATTTTACCGAAATTTGAGTCGTAGGCATTCCGCCAAACATTGAATTCGTCCACAAGGCTTCTTCACCAGTATCATCTCTAAATTCATATGTTTCATGAGCCATTCCTCTCCATTGCTCAATATCATGTTGCTTCAATCTCATCCCATCCATTTGGGGTGAGTAAAACACAACCGCCACGATGAAAAAAAATGCTATGGCCACAAAATGTTGCCAGTTTTTAAGGAAAAATGCTTTTAGATCGAATTTCATACTTCAAATGTTAATTGCGTGAATTTAATAATTCCAATTATCAACGGAAGCATTATTCCTTTAAAAATATGATGTTCGCCTTCAATCTAGATGTTGTAAACTTACTTCTCACATAATTTTGTAGGTTAAACTAACGTTTTATGGAATATTGAACGCTTCGGCATCTTAATTGTACGGTAAACCGTCAGAAAAACAGAACTATGAGAATCACACTACTTATTGCTACTTTACTGAGTTTGAACACATTTGCAGGGACTGAAATTAAAATAGCGGGTCCACAATTTCAATTAACATCAAGCGAAAAACAAAGCGATCTAACCAGTTTTGAATCTATTTATGTATTCAAAATCCTAGATGTTTCAGACGAAATTGCTTCTATCGAAATCCGCTATAGTATTGATGGTGTTGAATCGAGGGTCAATCTTAAAGATTACACTTTTGAGGTAAAAGCTTTTCCTGGTAAGCACAAATTTCAAATTTATATCGGAAGCCATTACAAGGAAATATATTCTGACACTTTAAAGATAGAAGCCTGTACTAAAGATTTTTATGACGTTCATGCAAGAAGTAATTATGGAATAATTGAAACATTGGTTGACAAACCTGTGATCTATTTATATCCGGAATTTGAGCAAGACATCCAAGTTCGAGTAAATCCGGTTGGAGAAATGAGTTTCACCTATCCAAAATACAACGAAGGATGGAGTGTGATAGCTCAACCAGATGGAACGATTAAGCACGAGGGGAATGAATACAATTATTTGTTCTGGGAATCGAAACACATGATGAACGTTGGTGTCTTTTCTCACAACGGTGGATCTATCGTTGAAAAAAAGAACATCCTGTCATTCCTTGAAAACAAATTGAGTGAAGCTGGGTTTACTTCTAAAGAAAAGGCCGACTTTATAACCTATTGGGTGCCGCGAATGATACAGTACGATGAAGTTTTAATTGAATTTATTCAAAACTCGAATTGTGATCAGTTCGCAACTTTAGATATTCTACCCATTCCTGACAATACGAATCGCTTCTATATGTCGTGGGCTGAATACAATGGCGGAACTGTTACTGAGCCCCGAAAAATTCAAAAAATGGATCGATCTGGATTTGATATTCTAGAATGGGGAGGACAACAGCTCATTTTGAACCAAGTTTCAGAAACACTTTAAACTCAAAACTATGATAAAAGCAATCGCATTATTCTTGTTTGTTGGTGTTTATCACTGTGCCTCAGCTAGAGATCAGATGGGTTCTGGAGCGTACCTCCTCAAAACAGAGTTGGATGGATCACTTAAAAAGGACCAGGCCATCTATAAATTTACGTTTTCGAACATCCTGGATAATGAGACGGATCGAAAAATGGAGTACAGTATTGACGGCAATGCAGGTGAAGTCATTTTGACGGCTGAAAAGTCATTCGAACTTACTACGACACCTGGAAAACACAAATTCTTGTTCTACTATACTAGCGATTTTGACGAATTCTTCTCGGATTCATTAGAGATAAAACCTCAACACAAAAGTGAGTACAGCGTTTACCTAGTGGTCCGATTTATAAAGACTGAAGCACCCGTGTTGCACTTCAAGCCTGTCATTTTTCTATATCCTGAAATTGAAACTCCCATTCAAGTATCCGTTGACATCAAAGGAACCAATCCTTTTTTCTACCCAAAATATGATGGTAGTTGGGAATGCATAGCTCAACCGAATGGTGATCTCCAAATAGGAGAAGACACTTATAATTATTTATTCTGGGAGGCTACTGGAAAAGACCATTTGGACAAGAACAACTTAACGGATGGCTTTTATGTTGACGGAAAAAATGCCATCTCGTTCTTAGAAAAGAACCTTACTTTGGCTGGACTCACTTCTAAAGAAAAAGCAGATCTTATAACATTTTTGGGACCTTTAATTCAAAAGAACGAGCTGAACTTTGTCCGTTTCGAGTTCAATGAGACATGTAATAAGTTTACAGAGTTAAATATCAATGCAGTTCCTGATCATATATATCGCTTATACATCTTTTTCAGCCCGATTAAAGAAGCTTTTGAAGTAGAAGATCAAAACATACCAAAAATTAATCGAAATGGTTTTACAATCCTCGAATGGGGCGGACAACTTTCATCGCCAATAACTATGAACCCAACTAGTATTTAAGACATGTCGACACTAAAAACCCTATTTACACTTGCAATCGTACTTGTATCGCATCTGAGCTTCTCTGGTCAAAAGGAAGAAGAAGCAATGCCTACAATCATGCTTGAAAGTACAGAAGTGGACACTTCCCTTTTGAATTCGGAGGCGAAGTACATTTTCACTTTTAGAAATTTAGGGATGGACGGCAAAGCAGGTTCAACTCAGTACTCCATTGACGGGGTAACGCATATTGGAGCTCTCGCAGATGGAAAAACACTCACTGTTATAACAACTCCAGGGAATCATATTTTTCAGTTCTACTATAGTATGAACTACTATGAAGTCTATACGGATTCGCTCTCTATTTCAGCGGGTTATGTCAGTAATTATTCGATTTACTTACAGGAAGCTGAAATGCCTGTATTGACGCAAAAACCTATTATCTATCTGTATCCAGAAGTGGATACGGCCGTATCCGTAAAACTGAAAGTTAAAGGCAAATTGACCTTTACGTACCCTGAATATAAGGACGGATGGAAATTTAAAGCAAGCCCAAATGGAGATCTAACATTTGGGGAGAATACTTACAATTACCTTTTCTGGGAATCTTCTCAGCGCCGTGTATTGCATTCGAATACCTATGCGTCAGGATATATTGTTAAAGGTGAAAACGCAACATCCTTTCTAAAAGGAAAATTGACTGAAGCAGGATTAAATTCGAAAGAGCAAACTGACTTCATTACCTATTGGGCACCAAGATTGGCTCAAAATGATTTGAACTACGTCCGGTTTGATTTCAACGAATCGTGCAATCAATATGCTGAATTGGATATTGAACCAAAGCCTGATCACATCTATCGAATCTATATGCTGTGGCACCCTACAAAATTAACACATGAACCAAAGCCACAAGACATTCCTAAAGTTAATCGAGAAGGGTTTACAGTAATAGAATGGGGCGGTCAGGAACTTCCTAATTACATGAACTAACACAACGCTGACTAAAAATGACACTATGAAATATCTTTTTTTATTTATTTCCCTAATCGCTTTCAATTCTTTTGGAGGTAAGGAGTATGTTAGAATATCTAGCTATGTAATAATATCAGACGAAGTCGATTTAAGTCTTATAACTACTAGTAAAGTAACGTTCAGAATAGATTCTATGTATTCGAAGGAGGCAAAAAAAATCGTCTATTCCGTTAATGGAATAGAAAAAACAGCTAAAACTTCAGGGAATACTGAAATTGTAGAATATGTTGCCACGGGATCGTATAATTTCGAGTTTGTTCTCAATGACAAGCATTATGAAATATTTGTAAGAGAACTTGAGGTTAAACCTTGTCATCATGTAATCGTTCAATTAAATTTTAGCCGATCAGATCGAACAATAATGATGAAAAAGCCTGTGATTTACTTGTATCCAGAAACGGAAACAAAGATCGATATTGAACTAAACGTTGTGGGTGAACTAAGCTTCACTTATCCGGAATACAACGATGGTTGGTCTGTAATTGCCGATTCACTTGGGAATATTACCAATAATTGTGAAACATTTAATTATCTTTTTTGGGAAAGTGAACAACAGTTTGATGCTTCGAAAGTAGATAGAAATCAAGGGGTTATTGTTAATAAAAGTGAGCTAATCACTTATCTTGAAGGGGCATTAACCAAGTTCGGATTTACCTCAAAAGAGAGGGCCGATTTTATAACATATTGGGTTCCAAACATGAAAGACGCAACAAATTTGTATATTTACTTTCTGTTCAACGAAGCATGTGATGAATTTGCAACGTTAAACATTAGCCCTGAACCAACCCAAATAGCACGTTTCTACATGCTTTGGGCAGACGCTGGAACCAACTACAACGAGATTGGGATGCTCCCACAAGAGATTCCAACATTTACTCGCGACGGATTCAATGTTTTAGAATGGGGAGGAGCTGAAATTGATGCTAATAGTAAAACCATTGATTAGGAAGACATGAAATTGCGCTTGTTAACTTTATTTTCGATTATCGTTGTCTTAGCTATTAAGACATATTCGATCAATGCTCAAGATGGAGTAATTGATGATGAGGATGTTGAGCTATTGACGAGATGGGAATTAAAAAACAAAAGTGATTCTGTTTACCACGAAAAGCACGTTCACAGGATTGTAAGTGCTTTATCCAAATCACCTTATATCGCTGAAGATAAAATCACCGCAGTTAAGTCCAGTGAAATTTACCATGAGTACAGCAAACTGAAAAAAGTTGCGAATGAGTACGAATTGAATAAATTATTGGTTCACCCATCTCCTATTATTCGCGTATACTCGCATAGAGCTTTAATGGAAAAGAACTACGAGCCAAATACTTTACACTTAGAAGTTATCGCGAATGATTCTACAAACATAGAATGGATGCGAGGTGATGTTATGATTAAGACAACTGTAATGGAAATCGTTGCGGAAAATATGTTCCGTTTAGAAGAAAAGGATACTCTAGTTGCCGAAAACATCCTTTTCTAAAATCAATTTAATTTTTTATTGAGTCTAAGTTACTGTACATGATATTTGGTAGAACCATATTATTGCTATTTCTATTATGCGCGACGACCGCATTTTCACAAAGTATAGATGAGGAAAAAATATGGCTAAGAATAAAATTTCTTGCCAATAATGCATTGGTAACGGAAGATTATAAGAGTGCAACATTTTATTTCTTAAAGGGAGAAAGCGAATGCGATAATTTCGGGTCAATCAACTACGCGCGTCTTACGGAAAGTCTTATCCGAGTCATTAGAATGGAAAAAGACGAAGTTGTTAAAGAAGCGTACCTTGATACTTTGATTCAAGTTTGGAATCGAATGGATGAGAAAGGATTCTATGATCATAAAACTGATTTGCTAAGGGGATATTACTATACAGACCTGACAACCCCAGATCGAAATAAGGCAGATTTCTATTTTAGGAGAGGGATTGAAGAAAAGGAAACTCCTATAAATGAAAATTATATCCTTCCATATTTCAATAATACGTTTGAACTTTACAAAAAGGAACAAGATTTAGACAAGAAAGCGAAATTAAAGAGCCAGCTAATCAACGATTTCTTTGCATTATCCGATTTGGTTCTTGAATCGGATTACCATTACTTAACACTGGAAAACTTAACCAAACAAATGAAGTCAGTGATTCATAATTGTAAAGACATAACTTCAGAAATTGAAGGTTTTATTGATGCTCTTCCAACGGATTCTGAAAAGGCAAAAGCATTAGTAACAAATTGGATCAATTTGATGGAACACGAAAAGTGCACTAAATCTAAAGAATATGAAATTTTGAAAGATAAGCTTGAGAAACTTAACTCTGAGTCATCAAAAGGCTTATAAATTAGTTAATCTACTCAGAGCTTACTGCTGGGTTTGAGAACAATCGCACCTCTTCGCCAGAAATA
>JABSPC010000599.1 GCA_013215515.1 Crocinitomicaceae bacterium | reverse complement strand
GTTCTGGCGTGCCAAATTTAGCTCTAAATTCGTTTCTCGATAAACTCTTTAATATTTTCATTTCCCCTTTGTTTTAAACAAAGAAACATCATCACCTCGCAAACAATTTACGTCTTGAGATTTAAAGGGGTAACCCTATATTATTTTATAAATTTTCATTTCTTTTGGTTTTCTATTTGAGCCACTAGTTTCTTAATCAGTGCGATTTGTCCAAGGTGATAATGCGTATGTTCAACAATCCCGAATAGATTCCTGAAGTACAAACCGTATTTTTTATCTGTAAAATCTTCACTCAATTTTTCATCTGGGAGTTGCTCTATCAAGTCCGCAAGTTTTTCGCCTTCGCTAAATACTTTTTCCAACATTTCATCCCAATCTTCTTTTGAGTTGAATGGAGGATGATCAAAGCTTAGTTCATCTTTGGAATTAAGCTCTTCTCCTTCAAGTACTCTAATGGCTGCACTAACATAATAGTTGATGTGAAAAACGAGCGTCGCAATTGTATTGAATGAATGCACTTGGGTTGTGGCTTGTTGCCAAGTAACATCTGACAATTGGTCTTGGAGATTTGAATACGTCCAGTTGCCACCAACGTGAATTTCTCTTAAATGCTTCGCGATATGCGATGTCGAAGAAGTCATAATTTAATTCTTTTTCCTAAGATAGAAATATCCGTTTTATTCAATCGCTTATTATTGTGTACATTGAGAAATCGTGAACCGATCACTAGTCATATCACTATTATTAGTAGCAAATGTAATTTGCTTTTCTAACAGCGGCTACTCTCAAGACACCTTAAAGATTTTGTCTTGGAACGTTTTTCTACGACCTGGTATTCTCGCTGATAAACAAATGAAACGCGTCGACAGTATTGCACATTATCTCATAGTAACCGATGCCGATGTCATTATTCTTCAAGAAGTATTTCACAAACGAGCAACAAAACGGTTGAACCGATTGATGCGAAAGAGTTACCCGAACATCACGAAGTCCGGGCCAAAGTCGTTCTATGGAGTTCCATCCGGTGTAATTATCTATTCGAAATTAAAGTTTGAAGGCGAAACGACTTATTATTCATACAAGGACAAAACGAGTGCAGATAAGTTGGCAAAGAAAGGACTAGTTCATGTTACGCTCAATGTTAATGGCAAAAGGCTTGATGTCATGGGGACACATTTGCAGGCTGGACAAGGCGAGAAGAGGATTACTATTCGCAAGAAGCAAATTGAGGTAATCAATTCAGTTCAACGCGCAATTGGTGATTCAAATGCGGTTCTATACGTCGGTGATTTTAATATTTCGGCATCCACTCCAAACTATGATAGCTTAAAGAAAACGCTTCAAGCATATACTTTTGAACCAATAGGTAAATTGAAGAGCACCTGTAATTTCGACGATCACGAATTAATGGAACCAGACGGCAAACCGTATTGGATTGACTTTATTTTCATAAGAAAGAACAAGCATTCTAAACTGATTGGAGCGGTAATAGAATCGCCGAGGCAAATGATAGAAGGAAAACAACTGCGGTTATCAGATCACAATCCGATTATATCCACGTTGGTACTGAAATGATTATTGTTGAAGATCCATTGCTTTGATGCTTTCAATTCTATTTCGAACCAAGAATTCATCAATTGTTTCAAAGTGCTCTATCACTCGTTTATCTTTGAATTCAAATACCTTTTGTGATAGTCCCTGAAGGAAATCTCTATCGTGAGAAACAAGAATTAAAGTTCCATCAAAAGCCAAAAGAGCTTCTTTCAGAACACCTTTCGATTTCAAATCCAAGTGGTTTGTCGGCTCATCGAGAATCAGAACATTTACAGGTTCAAGAAGTAATTTCACCATCGCCAAACGGGTCTTTTCCCCTCCAGATAGGTATTTTACTT
>JABSPC010000598.1 GCA_013215515.1 Crocinitomicaceae bacterium | reverse complement strand
GTTCTGGCGTGCCAAATTTAGCTCTAAATTCGTTTCTCGATAAACTCTTTAATATTTTCATTTCCCCTTTGTTTTAAACAAAGAAACATCATCACCTCGTAAACAATTTACGTCTTGAGATTTAAAGGGGTAACCCTATAAATAAACATAGATTCGATTTCTATAAAAGGAACAAATCATTGTCGATCTTAACTATTGCGTTTTATTTCGAGCATTATTAGAATAATTATTTATATGCTATCTTTAGACCTGCGTCAAGAAAAGTACTACTCATTGAATGATAGTATTTTACTCTCGCTATCCATAACTATACTACTATGAAACGAAGTCTACTTCTACTTGTGTCGCTGTTTATATTTGGCACTGTTAACGCTCAAAACCCAGTTCTTAGAGAATCAGGAAATTCTAATTCTGGGGCTATTATTCAACTTGGAACTAAATCGCTCTCAACCAGTGGTGTCACAAAGCAAGTTTTAACGGGTCAACCCGTTCTTCTTCAGAAAGGTGAAGACTCGACAATTCTGCCCTTGTCTCCAAATGGAAAATTACTTTCAGTAGACGGTTTTGAAGTTGATTTCAGGCTGCCAAGCAATCCTATAATATCTAATATTTGTGGGACAAAAAGACCTTACATTGACAATGCTGGTAGTTCTAGTAAAAGTGCAGGGTGTCCGTTTACAGTTCCTTGTGATGACCCGGTAAATAGAGATGCAGCGCCTACAACAGTCAAGTATTTTCAAGTGATATGGCACGTTATGCAATCTACAACTGGTGGAGCATCGTCCAATATTGATCAAACTAGAATTGATCAATTAATGGCGGAATTGAACGCCGATTACGCCTCCCATAATATGATATTTTGTGCCGACCCGGCATCCTTTTATGTGGATGACGTAAACTATGATCACAATTCGAGTACAGAGGAAGTTTCCTTGAAAACGACATACAATGTGAGTCCAACGGAATTGATCAACGTTTATGTTGTTGGATCAATGACAGCAGGTGGATATGCTAGATTCCCGTACGATCCAATGGGAGGGACAAGCACGACTGGTGGAATCGTTTTGAATAGAGGTAACTGTAATGTAGGTACGCATACTTTAGCACATGAAATGGGTCATACCTTTGGGCTTGAACATACTTTTTCTGGAGTTGATGAACGCACAGAATGTTCGGCATGTTACGAGCAAGTTAGAAACGTAAATGGCTCGAGTAATGTTTCAGGTGTACCGACTCCTTTTGGAGGGCCATATACTACACAAGGAGATCAAGAAGGAGATTGGTGTTCTGATACGCATCCACATGACACTTATTCTTATAATTGTTTTACAAGTTCAAACAGCAATGGAGTTTGTGATTCTGACCCTTGGGCAAACGCACCGGTCAGTAATCACATGTCTTATTCTTTCTGTACGTCACAATTTTCTTCCCAGCAGGGTTTGCGGATGCATTGTATGACAGGAACTTACCTTGGAAGTTGGATAGGATATGGAGGTGGTATTTGTGGTACACAGCCGCCAATTGCTGATTTTATAGGAACGCCAACAACATGGCAAGCTCCTACGAATGTGAACTTCACTGACCTTTCTCAACCAACTGCTATCATAACAAGTTGGACATGGGTGTTTGATGTTGCTGCAAGTAATACAGTTACTTGTACAGGTTGTACTGGTACCAATGCGACATTTGTTGGGCAAGTGCCTCCAGTGGTAACCTATCCAAACGTTGGCCTTTACACAGTTTCATTAGATGTAACTAGCCTTAATGGGCCAGACTCAGAATCGAAATTGAATTACATTGAGGTGCTCGCTCCAGCAGGAGATTGTGATACCTTGGATATTTATTGGACGACACCTGCTCCCACTCCAACACTTTATGGAGGATTGGCTCCGGGTGAGCATATATTGTGTGTTCCAGATCTCATTAATTCTCCAACAAATGGAACCAAAGGTGCCTATGAACGCTAT
>JABSPC010000597.1 GCA_013215515.1 Crocinitomicaceae bacterium | reverse complement strand
GCTTTCGGTCGAAGTCTACGTTCAACACCACCTTTAAATTAATCACGGGTACGACGCCATCAGAATATAGAAAAAAAGGACCTCAACATTGAGATCCTTTTTTCACCAGGCAAGAATTACTTGACGATTAACTTGCGTACTATTCTTTGACTACCAATAATAATACTGACAAAATAAATCCCTGGCTCCTTAATATCATCGATTACTAAGCTCTTAACTTTAAGTCCTTCTCCATGTTGAATTAATACCCCTAGAGAATTATGTACTTCCCACCCATTCATAATTTCATCTGAAGTGATTACGAACTTCTTTCCTTGTTCCACAGGATTCGGGAATAAGTTCACTCCCAAATTGGTTGATTCCAGATAAATCACATCACTTACTGTTACGGAACCATCAAAATCGAATTGCTTCAAGCGGTAATAATTTTTTGCATTGGATTTTCGATGATCGTAAGAATAATCATTGTTGTTACTGGTTGTTCCATTCCCATCAATTATTGCTATTTCGGAAAATACAATACCGTCAATTGAGGACTCCAATACAAAATGACTGTTGTTCATTTCACTCGCTGTTTCCCATTTAATTCGATTAAATTCTGCGGTTACTTCTCCATAAAATATTATCAATTCAACACCTAATGATGTTGAAGCACATGTTAAATCTGTCGTTCCGCCTGCATCCGCTAATACTTCTGTAGAATAAGGTCCATTAAAGTTGATTGTGCAAATTTTCAATCCAGTTGTAGTAGCATAATTTGGGTCTGACGGATCCATGAAGACTTTGATGTAATAGTAATCTTTCATTCCTGCAGCCGGACCATTCATTCCGTAATAAACACGACGAACTCCTTCTCCACCATCGGCTGCAATTCCATTTAAATTACACGACTCACCTGTTGTTGGAACAGTTATTCCTAGCGTCTCATTCACCATAGAAACTCCTGGTTCAAGTGGTCGCGAAGAACAAGGCAAATCATAATCATCAAAGTCGCCTTCTGTTGCAGATGATTCTGTCAAAAACTGCGACCTCAATTCAAAATCGATAATTTGATCCTCTCCAACAACCTCGATCATGTAGTAATGATTTGACAGCGTACCTTCTGGTAAATCAATCTTGAAATATGCTTCTCTAAGATCGTTGCACCCTTCTGAACAACCAGAAGTAAAAGACGCGTTATTATTACCACATGACCAAGCTGTTTCATTTGCGTTAGGTGTATAGAGGTTAACTTTGTAATCCACAGGAGCTGTTTCTACTTCCTTGTGATATATTCTTAAATAATAGGTTTGCCCAGGGTTCAAATGACCGAAATGACCGAAGGTCTGACTTCCAGCAGTGGATGTTGTAGAGTAAGTTGTAGCTGTTGCAACGATACTTGTCGGTGCAGCATACAATTGCATGTATAGATGCCCAGCTGATGTGCCAGATACATTTTCTAGAAACACTGTTACCCAACTTTTATTTGCATTAAAATAAGGTCCTCCATTCGCAGGGCTTGGTGCTGTAAATGTGAACCAAACATCACTTTCTGGAACTCCCGTTGAAGGCGAATCATCAGCACCTTGCATTGAATACGTGCTCAACGCAGGGTAATTATTACAACTATTCACCGCTAAATTTTCGGCTCCCGTTCCTTCATTATTACAAGGTTGAACAGCGCCTTCATTAACTGTAATATCAAATGAATAGTCGAAATCTGAATTCAATGAACTTGGCTTTACGCGCAGTAAATAATACGCTCCTTGATTTAATCCAGAAATTGCCCATGAGCCTCCTGCGCCATCCAATGTTCCGCTACAAGCAAGTAAATCTGCATCACCACAATTGGAATACACATATAGTTTTGCATCTCTAAAACTACTTGAAGCATCGTAAGTAATGTTCATGCTATTGATCACTGTTGACACACTCAATCCTGGACAAGTACTATTGGGAACACGGAAAATGTACCACAAATCGCGTTCGTTCGCATCTGAGAAAGGCTCATTTGAAACACCCGAACACAGTGAAGATGTGACTTCTGCATCGCAATCTGTCGTTCCCGAAAAATCACCTGAAATTGTTTCTCCATCCAAAATATAGTAGGCATTAAACTGGTGAGCCGCATCTGATGTTCCCAGATTAGTTGGCGAATTTCCATCCCAGATATTAACACACGAATTATTGAATTTCCCTACTTGTGCAGATGCTGTTACCGTCACAGTTGGGGACGCACTTGCTCCTCCTGCGGATTGAATAACACGCACTAAATACCCTCCGTCCGTTGGTCCATGAATCTCATTCAAACAATTCAATAATTCAGTTCCGTTTGAGTTGATCGTAATACTTGTCAAATAATCACTCGAAAGGTTCAGGCAATTATTAGCACTAATTCCATTTCCTTCATAAATCAATAGGGTGATTTCTTCTCCTGCTCCAAGTCCGTTTACATTGATATCGGCCGACGTTGAATACACCAAACTTCCGTTATCGGTTCCCGAATTTGGATCAAATTGATACCACAAGTCACTTCCTGTAATTGACGGTGCCGACGGCGAATCAGATGAGTAATCGAAATCAACCAATTGCGGCGTTTCTATATCAAATCCTGGAAATACATTTTGGAACTGTGAACAATCATTATTTTCTGCTACCCGGCGCGCTTCGATGTCAAAACCGCAAATCGCATTTCCAGAAACTGGAGCAACACGAATGTACCAATCTGGACCAAAACCTCCTTCGGTGATCGTCGATAAAAAGGTATGTGTTATTGTTGATCCAGCACCAGTACTAGAAACAATTGCGCAATCTGCAGCGCCTGCATCGTCCATTTGACTGTTACTGAAACATCCGGCATACAAAGTTACAACGGCAGCGTCAGTTGCATTTAAGAAGGTAAGATCAACTTCTAAAATTTGATCTGCATTCCCTGGGTCCATCGTGATGGCATGCCATAAATCAGTTGTTTCCGAAGTAATTGCACATGAATTACAGCCGCTTCCAATGTTACACGTTTCTGCAGATTCAACATCCGTATTTGCTTGACAGAAATTCCCAGTTGAAGAAACTCCGTCAATGTCAATGGCGTCAGAACAAATGTCATTTGCTTGAGGAACTGATGTACAAATGTCAAAAGTTGGAT
>JABSPC010000596.1 GCA_013215515.1 Crocinitomicaceae bacterium | reverse complement strand
TTTTAAATTCGGAGAAACTTGATTGGCACCAGTTAATTAATGTCGAATGTCACTTGTGGTTAAAATTCAGTTCAATCATACAGATCAGCGAGAATTTACATCCCTCCAATTCCTGTTCAATAAGCTCTGAAACGCCAGATTTTTAACGTAAACTTGTGTTCCGTTAATTTTTCGAAGAGTTTCTTGATCGGTTAACTGAAAATGAAAAAGTACAACCATGATAAAACTTGCATTTAAAAACCCATATCTAATTATAGTAATGTCGATTATCATTGCTTTGATGTCGGGAGTTGTCATACCAAGAATGCCTGTAGATATTTTGCCGCAATTTGATAAGTCGGCGATGCAAATTATCACCTTGTATCCAGGGATGCCAGCAGAGGTGGTTGAAAAGGATATTACCAGTCGAATGGAACGTTGGACGGGACAATCACCGGGAATTGAAAAACAACTTTCTAAGAGTTTAATGGGGGTGAGTATCGTGACGAATTATTACGGTCCTGATGTTGATCCAGCTGAAGCAATGGCCAATACCTCGGCTTACGCAATGAGTGATATGTACTATCAACCACCTGGGACATTACCTCCTATGGTACAGCCTTTTGATCCTACAGCGAGCAAGCCATTGATGCTTTTGACGGTTAGTTCAAAGACAAAAAGTGGTAAAGAACTTTACGGTTTGGCGTATTATAACCTACGTCAAATGTTGAGTAGCGTTCCCGGAATTGTTGCACCCGCCGCTTATGGAGGAACGAAACGAAGAATTAGCATTTATGTAGATCCCGTTAAATTAGAAGCATACGGTCTATCACAAACAGAAGTCAATGATGCGATAAAGGCGAATACAACAATGATACCTTCGGGAATTGCTCAAATTGGTGATGTCAATTATGCAATCGATGCAAAAGGAATGATTGTAAATGTTGAAGATTTTGACGATATAATTATTCTGCATAGAGACGGTAAGCCCATCTACATAAGGGATATTAGAAATCCAGATGTTGATATGGATGCAAGTGTTATTCAAACCAACATCGCGCGGGTTGATGGAAAAGAACAGGTTTATCTTCCTATTTTTAAACGCCCTGGTGCAAATACAATTGAATCTGTTGAAGCGGTAAAAGCTGCTCTACCAGAATTGAAGGCTAGAATGCCGGGTGACGTTCAACTCGATGTAATATTTGATCAAAGTTCATACGTTCGTGATTCAATTAAAGGACTGTCCTACGCTGGACTTGGTGGACTTATTCTTGTAATTATAGTTCTCGTACTATTCCTCGGTGATTTCAGATCTGCACTAATCGTTGTTATTAGTTTACCGCTCTCAGTGCTTTTCGCATTTATTATTTTGTCTGTCACAGGGCAGGCGGTGAATAGTATTACGCTTGGTGGAATTGCTTTGGTTCTAGGACTATTAGTGGATAACTCCATTGTTGTTCTAGAAAATATAGACAGGCATCTAAAAATGGGTAAGTCTTCTTGGAAAGCAGCTTTAGACGCGGCTTTAGAGGTTGCTACTCCTGTTCTAGTATCTACGCTCGTAATAATTGTTGCCTTTTTTCCCGTTATCTTCTTAACTGGAATGGCGAAGTTCCTGTTCTCACCGCTGGCAATTACAGTGGCAGGGTCTATGGCAGGATCTTATCTGTTTTCATTGACCTTAGTACCATTGGCAGCTGCATACTTGTTCAAAGACAAGCTTCCTCAAGGAAAAGAAAAGCCGAGTAAGAAATGGCTTGGATTCTTTCAACGATTCATTGATAAACTTAGAGTAAGGTATGAACGAAGTTTAGTTAGAGCTATCAAGTATAGATGGGGAGTAATAGTGACGGTTGTTGTATTGTTCGTTTTCTCCCTATTTATTATGAAAAGCCAATTGGGATATGAATTAATCCCTCAATCTGATGTTGGACAAATGGAAATTCAGGTCAGAATGGAATCCGGAACTCCGTTGAAGAAGACGGAAGAGGTTATTATTGGGATGGAAGAGATCATAAAAGAGGATTTAAAAAGTGATCTAGATCAAATGATTTCCAACATCGGTATTTTTTATGATTTACCCGCTGCCTATACGCCAAATTCTGGGACGCAAGATGCTTTTATCGGAGTACAATTAAAAAAGAACCACAAAATTAGTACGTTTAAATACGCCGCTCGACTTAGGAAAAAATTGAATGCGGCTTATCCCGGAGTAGAGATTAGTTTTAATACGGGTGGATTAATTACTGCCGCATTAAACGATGGAAAACCAGCTCCAATTGATGTTCAAATTATTGGTAATGATCTCCATGTGCTACGTGGATTGGCAGAACGAATTCGTGATACAATTGCATTGATACCGTCCACAAGGGATGTCCGTGTATTACAACGATTGGATCAACCTACAAAAGACATTGATATTGATCGAATCAAAGCGGCTGAGCTTGGTGTCGCACCTGTAGATGCCATAAAAAACATTGTGTCTGCTTTGAATTCCTCTGCAACATTTGATAAGTCCTTCTGGATTGATGAGAAAAATGGAAACCACTATTATGTTGGTGTAACATATCCTGAATATCTGATCAATGATGACCACGTATTGGAAAATGTAAATGTTGGTAGTTCTACACACGACAAACCAGTTCCATTTAGAAATTTCTCAAAAATTACAGAATCAACAAACCCAGTTGAAATCAATCACTATAATTTGCAGCGAGAGTTCAATGTCTATGCAACATTAGGATTGGACGGTGCCGATATTGGTTCTATTTCAGATGAAATTCAAAAACGAATTGATGAGATGGAGATTCCAGAAGGGTATAAAGTGAGTTTCTCAGGTGAGGTAGCAACAATGAAAACCTCATTTAGTGATTTAGGACTTGGACTTGGATTGGCTGTTGTTTTGGCGTTTTTGATACTCGTACCGTTGTTTAGGTCATTCAGACAACCGTTAATTGTTATACTGGTTTTCCCAATGGGAATTATTGGTGTAGTAATGTTGATGTGGATCACAGGAACGAACCTTAACATTCAATCTTTAATGGGAATCATTATGATGGTAGGAATTGCTGTTTCCTATGGGAATATACTAATTGATAGAATTAATACATTGGTTAAACAAGGAAAAGAAAAACGTGAAGCAATAGTCAAAGGTGCAACGGATCGATTCCGGCCTGTATTGATGACCGCAGCGACAACAATTTTCGGGCTTGTTCCAACGGCAATGGCTACGAGTGCAGGAACTGAAGCAAATGTACCATTAGCAATTGCTGTAATCGGAGGAACGTTCATGGCAACGCTCTTAACATTGTACATCGTTCCAATTCTATATTTGATAATTGCTAAAACTAAAATAAACTAAAATGAAATATTTATTCATTAATCTTCTTGCTGTTTCTTTAGTTGTAAGCTCTTGTGGCTCGGACTCAGAATCTGCAGATGACTCTGAAAGTAACGGTGGAGGCAAAATTCAATCGGTCCAAGTAGTGAAGCCGGAGCAGCGTTCTTTCAAGGCAGAAATTTTGATTACAGGAACTGTGAATCCAAATCAAAAGGTGACGTTGTACGCTATGGAAAGCGGTTATGTGAAAAGTATAAAAAAGGATATTGGAGATAAAGTTAAGAAGGGCGAGTTAATCGCTAGCCTTGTGAATCCTCAATTGGCTCGAAGTCTTCAAGAAAAGAAAGCCCGATTAAAAGCGAAGAAATCGAATTATGATCGACTTAAATCAGTGCATGACAAAACGCCTTCATTAACACCTCTTTACCTAGTTGAAGAAGCGGAAGCGGAATATTATTCGTTGAAAGCTGAGGTCGGTGCAATCCAAGATCGAATGGCGTTCCTTCAAATTAAAGCTCCGTTCGCGGGAATTATTACGCAGCGAATGGTTGACAATGGAGCTTTAATTCAAAGTGGGTTAACGGAAGACAATCCGCAAGGAATAGTAGAAATTCAGGAAATAAAAACAGTACGTGTTGTTGTTCCATTGCCTGAACCAGACCTTACAGGTGTCAGAATTGGGTCTCAAGTTGAGATTACCTTCCCTGAACTTTCAGGAGAACCTTATATAGCTACTGTAACTCGAATGGCAGGGGCACTCGATTTCGCTTCGAAAACGATGCAAGTCGAAATAGACCTAGACAATACAGATGGAGCTCTTAAACCTGGAATGTATGCCAAAGTACTTATAGAAACCAGTAGTAGTGAGGGAGTTTGGTCCTTACCAGTTACAGCGCAATCGATTTATCAAAATGCGTTTTTTGTATTGGTCGTGAACGATGGAATTATTGAACGTGTGGCTTTGAGAAAAGGGCTTTCGAATAAAGATTATTTCGAAGTTTTGAATCCAGAGATTACAGAAAATGCATTGATTGTTATTCAAGGAAAGGGATTGGTGAAGCCTGGACAGAAAGTCAAATCAGTTCTTAAACAGAAATAGATATGAGAGTTATCGCAATTAAAATTTGTGCGTTCTTATTCTTGCTCATAGTTGGAACGGGAACAGTGGTTGCGCAGAACGCACCAGAACGAGAACAAAAGTTAGCTCGATCAATCAATTTGGAAACAGTTCTAAAATTGGGTGGAGCAAACAGCCTAACGATTAAAGAGTTCAAGCAGCGCGAAGCCATAGCATTAGCAGATGTTTCTAAAGCAAAAGAATGGTGGCTCCCGACGGTATATGCCGGAACTTCTTTCCATCAATTGTGGGGGAATGCTATGAATGCCCAGGGAACAATTTTACAAGACGTTAACAGACAAAATTTTTCCGCGGGCTTGGGAATTAATGCAACTTGGGATTTCGGCTATGGGATTTTTAAAGTTGATGCGGCAGAATTTAAAGCCGAGGCTGCGGTCTACAAAACCCAAGCGGAACAAAACAAAGCATTGCTTCAAATCATCAATACGTATTACGATTTTCTTTCAGCTCAATTGTACTTGAGAGCCTATCAAGAATTAGTTGTAGGGGCGGATACAATTATCGCTCAGATTCAAACGCAAGTTGACGCAGATTTGAGATACCCTTCTGAATTACTGTTGGCAAAAAGTAACCTCAATCATTTGAAAGTTGAGATGTACGATTCGCAAATTCAATTCGATACCAAGTCAGCAGAATTGATTGGCTTGTTGAATCTTGATCCAAATATTGGCCTAATGGCAGGAGAAGATTTCCTTGTTCCATTGAAATTGGTAGACATTTATGATTACACTTCTTTCACAGATTCAAGTTATAAAAACAGACCTGAGTATCAATATTTAGAACAATTAATGCTTTCTGTAGAAGCTG
>JABSPC010000595.1 GCA_013215515.1 Crocinitomicaceae bacterium | reverse complement strand
CGCCTTTTTCCCGAACAATAAAGTAAGTTATTACACTTTATACAGCTATATCCTTCTTGCCATTTTTGGTCCGCCAAATAGGACAAGCACTGTTTTGGCGTGCCAAATTTAGCTCTAAATTCGTTTCTCGATAAACTCTTTAATATTTTCATTTCCCCTTTGTTTTAAACAAAGAAACATCATCACCTCGTAAAAAATTTACGTCTTGAGATTTAAAGGGGTAACCCTAATATTAATTTATACGGATTTCTGTTTTTATCAGCTCACTCTCTTGGGATCGGAAAGAATTGGGCGAGAAATCTATTTTTAGTTTTATTTATCATTGGATCTATTAATGCGTTGCTAGTATTAAGTACGGTGGTTTCAATACCTCCACTTATATCAGTTGTTCAAATTGTTCATTTTCTCCAATCGCTAATAGCAATGATCTTAGTTTTTACTGGCGAATCAGCAAGATGGTTTCATGCAAAAAAACACGATTCCGACTTATTAGACGATTGAAGCTGTAACAAATTTCGCTGTTCGATTGTTTTACTTAGACAATCAATATTCTACTTTATGAAAAGTCGCGGCCTAATTATTACAAGTTTATTATTCATGATCTGCCTAACGGCAATGACAAGTTGTCGAAGGAAAGACGACACCATAGCAGTAATAACAGTACGCGATGCCAACAACAATCCTGTTGCAAATGCTGATGTGAGAGTGTACGGATCAGGGACTGGAGGTGTTGTCACTGTTGATGATTTAACTCAGACGAATTCTGCAGGTGAGGCTTTCTTCAATTATAATGACGAATATCAGCTTGGGCAAGCGGGTGTTGCTATTCTCGATATTGAAGTGAAAAAGGACTCGAAATCAAGCCATGGAATAATTAAAATTGAGCAAGAAGTAACGACGAAAGAAACGGTTTACCTTAATCTGTAATCCAATTTTTCATAAAACAAAAATTAGGTCGAGTGAACCTCTATTTAATTTAGATAGATTCATTAGCTTTACTATATGGAAGAAAAAAAGGACAATCAAGTCAATATAGAGCTTACAGACGAAGTAGCTAACGGAGTTTATTCTAACCTTGCTATTATTACGCATTCACCGTCAGAATTCATTGCGGATTTCGTGCAGATGATGCCAGGCGTGCCTAAAGGAAAAGTAAGATCTAGAGTAATTATGACTCCTCAGAATGCAAAGCGTTTAATGGAAGCGCTTAAAGAAAATGTAGGTAAATATGAGCAGAATCACGGTGTAATTGAATCGTCGAATATGCCGCCTATGCCCCCAATGAATTTCGGAACCCCAACTACTCAAGCGTAATTTGGTAACCTATTTAGGGTATTCTTCGTTAAGTAGTTATATAAATCGATTATTATGGCTACAACAGGAATTTATACACCAAAATCTTTTGCTCTAAGTTTAATCCTAGGGGCATTTTTAATTGTTGGACTTAGCTCTTGTGAGAAGAGAGTTACTCCGAACAAGGTTGAGCGTATTATCGTTAAGGATTCATGGAAAATTTCAATTTTTGTTTTTCAAGATCAAAATATTGAAGCTGTTTATGCCTCGGTGACTTTGGACTTCGGAGAAACAAATGGTATCTCCTCTCTTCCTGCGATAACACCAGTGGCGAATTGGGATATGGATATAAGTAAAGATCCAACTGTATTTAATATATATAATGTTTCTGACCCTTTATACGCTCCGTTAAGTGACGATTGGACGGTTACTACTTGTAACGGCTCTACAATTAGAATGGAGTCTCAGAACGGTCAATACTTGAACCAAATCACTTTGATTAGGATAGAGATCTAGTTTGAAGTTATAGAAAATTAATTTCAGTTTTCCATTCCTTTACATTTCCGCAAGAGTCTTGGACTTTTAAAACGAGTTCTTTTTTGCCTTTAAAACTAGACGGTCTGTCAAATTTGATTGTTCTGGCTTTGTAATCATATTTCAATAGATACCATTTCCCATCGATGAAAAGGTCGTAATCTTCAATACCACTTTTGGCATCGCTGATTTTCCATATGAGACTTGTTTTACTTGTTGAAGTCGAACTTTGTAAAATAGAAACAGGAGTAATAATTGGTGCAACTTCATCTCTTTTTAAAGAATAAGTCCCAAAGTATTTACTCTCCGCAATTGCCCATCCATCTTCGTAAATCACATCAAGAGTGCGGCGTCTGTTTTTATTGGTGACGACTTCAATGTAATGTTTTCCATCTTCTTCCTCATCATTTTTTATTTTGATGCGATATGCTCTATTTACAGGAGTTTTCGGCTTAGCAATATAATTATCTAGTCGATCTTTTTCAAGTGATATAGGCTCGTAAACAGTTGCGAGACCAAATTCTAATTGTCTAGTATCGCTCTCGTATAAATATGTTTCATTTGGGTGTAAATGATCGTCGCTGACAACTATCGAATCCTCTTTATTTATTTCTCCTTCCAAAATATTAATCGTGAATTTCAATTCGGACGAATTGCCTTTTGGATCATAAGCAATATACGTTATTAGAAATTTTTGACCCGGTTTCGCATTAATTATTCCCAATTCTCCATTGATGTAAATTGGCAAGTCGTTTTCTCTTGTTCTAAAACACTTGTGGTATTTTTTACTTTGAGTTTGATACGCTTCATAATCCTTGTGTGAATTGACGTAGCGTGAAGATTCAAATGGAACTCTGTCTGTTTTTTGTCCGAAAATTGTATCTCCATTCACAATTAGAAAACTACCATACAATCCGCAATTGTTTCCTGCTCCATCTAGTTTATCAATGGCATCCACAGCTATTCCAATTCCACCACTTGTGGAACAATAATTTGCTGGAATATTGATTTGATTGGAACTAATAGAATAATTAGACTTTCCTTTAATCGCTGTTCTTACAACTGCTTTGTTTGGATATCGATAGCCATCTTTTGTTAGCCCGTAAATTTTTACTCCTCGAATGATCGGAGCCTTTGAATCTGGAAGATCAAACCCAAAAACCAAAGGATTCAATGCATGCTCGGTTTCTGTATCTCTAACTTCAAAATGAAGATGTGGACCTGTAGAACCTCCAGTATTACCAGACAGCCCGATAACTTGCCCTTTTGTTACTTTGATAACTCCTTTGCTAGGAAATACTTCAATTTCAAAGTTTTGTTCTGCCTCTTGAGTCGCTCGGACTATTGAATCAATCTCTCCTTTAAATTCGCTGCAGTGTCCGTAAACACTTGTGATCCCATTTGGGTGATCTATATAGATAACATGACCATAGCCATATGGCGAAACTTTGACTCGGGAAACGAATCCATCAGCGATTGAATACAGTTTATAACCGATTTTTGAATTTGTTTTAAAATCCAATCCCATGTGAAAATGATTCGGTCTTAGTTCTCCAAAATTTGAAGCTAGGACCAAAGGGATTCCTAATGGTGAATGATAGCCTTGATCGCCTTCTGATTGAGCGAATATGGACAATTGGCAGCCAATAAGAATAATTAAGAATACGAGGAGTTGTTTCATTTTATCAAAAATAGATTATTAATAAATAACAGCAACAATCGAGCTAAAAATCTTGTCGGTGTGTATTACTATGCTATTTTTGTATTTAAACCGTTTTAAATGTCAGATCGCATTACTCAGTTAGTTGATACCATTCGAGAGAAGTCTATTCTTTTGAAGGATCAGGTTGCGTCTGAAAAAGCTAAGAACGAAGAGCTTACGCAAGAAATTCATACCCTGAAACAAGAAGTGTCATCGAGAGATGGAAAGGTTGATGAATTGAACAATAAAATAACTGATTTGAATGATGGCCTTAAAGCGGCGAAAGAGCAAAGCATCACAGGTTCTGAAGGGAATGAAGTTTCTCAAGGACAAATTGATGAATTGGTGAAGGAAATAGAATACTGCATCGAGCAGTTAAAGAAATAAAGTATGGCAAAATTATCCGTAAAGGTTGTTGTTGCCGGTAGAACATATCCACTTTCTGTTAGTGAAGACGAACAGGACAAAGTGTTGAAAGCTGCCGAAGACATTAACAAAGCAATTAAATTGCTTCAGGATAATTATGCAGTTAAGGATATGCAAGATTTGTTAGCAATGACTGCATTACAATTGGCTTCGAAGTCAGATGGTAAGAAAGCTACTGATAATAAGAATTCGAAAGAATTAGATGATATCCAGAAAAAACTGGAGGATTTATTGAATGATTTAGACGCCTAGTTAACATACTTTACGCATTATTTTTCCCATCCATTTCATTCAAGTGAATGCAAGTGAGGTGGGTTTTTTTATTTAAAAAAGTAACTATGAGTTTAATTATAGGATTGGCAGGGGGAGCAGCCGGAGGTGTAGTAATAGCCGTTGGTGTTCAATCTGTACTTCTCAAAAAGAGAAAAGAAAAAATACTTAAGGACGCTGAGAAAGAAGGCGAAACACTTAAAAAAGATAAGATTCTTCAAGCGAAAGAGAGATTCTTGAAGTTGAAAGAGGATCACGAAGGAAAGATAAAGGATAGAGAACGCAAATTGCAATCCGCTGAAGATCGAATTAAAAGCAAAGAAAAGTCTTTAACGCAGAAATTAGAAGATGCGAACAGAAAGGACAAGGGAATGGAGAAGAATAAAGCCGTTCTTGATGCTAAGATTAAAGGAAATGAAATTAAGCAGAATGAGCTAGACAAAGAACACCAAAAGATTGTTGTAGAGCTTTCTAAGGTAAGTGGGATGTCTGCAGAGGATGCTAAAGCTAGTTTGATTGAATCATTGAAAGATGAGGCCAGAACGAATGCTATGGCTCATATCAATGAGATTACGGCAGAAGCTAAAATGAATGCAAACCGAGAAGCTCGAAAGATTGTTATTCAAACGATCCAACGTGTTGCAACGGAACAAGCAATTGAGAATTCAGTTTCTGTTTTCAATATTGAATCAGACGAAGTTAAAGGTAGAATCATTGGTCGTGAAGGACGTAATATTCGTGCCTTGGAAGCTGCTACTGGAGTAGAGATTGTGGTTGATGATACACCAGAAGCAATTATCCTTTCTTGTTTCGATCCTATTCGTCGTGAGATTGCACGTTTGGCTTTGCATCAATTGGTTTCTGATGGTAGAATTCACCCTGCTAGAATTGAAGAAGTAGTCGCTAAGACGAAAAAACAATTGGATGAAGAAATCACTGAGACAGGAAAAAGAACATGTATTGATTTAGGAATTCACGGATTACACGCTGAATTGGTTCGTATGATTGGTCGAATGAAATACAGATCATCTTATGGACAGAACTTATTACAGCACAGTCGTGAGGTAGCTAACTTATGTGCAACAATGGCAGCGGAACTTGGCTTAAACGTTAAGGTGGCTAAAAGAGCGGGATTGTTACACGATATTGGAAAAGTGCCAGATGATAACCCAGAATTGCCACACGCGATTCTTGGAATGAACATGGCTGAAAAATACGGAGAGAAACCAGACGTTTGTAATGCAATTGGAGCTCACCACGATGAAATTGAAATGACAACTTTGATTTCTCCGATTGTTCAAGTATGTGATGCTGTTTCTGGTGCGCGTCCTGGTGCTCGTAGAGAAATCGTTGAATCATACATCAAGAGAATAAAAGATCTTGAAGGATTAGCATTGGCTTACGATGGAGTAAATACTGCATACGCAATTCAAGCAGGTAGAGAGTTGAGAGTTTTGGTTGAAAGTGATAAAATTTCAGATGCTAAAGCAGACGAGTTATCATTTGAAATCTCTCAACGTATTCAAACGGAAATGACTTACCCTGGACAGGTCAAGGTAACTTTGATCCGTGAGAAACGATCTGTGAATTACGCGAAATAAGCACTTCTCGGCTGATGAATAGCTGAATAAATGATTAAAAAGATAAATTTCAAGTCTGATTTTATCAAGTCAGTTGCTGTCCTTATGACGGGGACAATGGCTGCTCAGATGTTGGGATATCTTTTTGCACCTATAATAACGCGCTATTACGATCCTTCAGAAGGTGCAGAACTGGGACTCTTACTCAATTTAGTTGCGGTTGGAGCCGCCTTTGCAACGGCTAGATATGAATTAACCCTGCCCGTTGTTAAATCTAACGTTCATGCTTTCCGATTGTATCATGTTACTCTGAGGATTACAATCATCGTAACAGTACTTTCATTTTTAATTCTACTGTATCCCCTTTTTACTAAAGGAGCTAATTTAGATTTCCTTTACTACTCGCTTATTCCGATAGCTATATTTTTAACGGCTTCGTCAAATACGGGCACATATTGGGCAATCCGCTTTAAATTTTTTAAACACCTCAGTTATTCAAAGATTGCAACTTCAATTAGTTCAAATTTGGTAAAAGTCAGTCTTGGTTTTATTGGGATGGGCTACATGGGGTTGGTTATAGGTGCTCTTACAGGACTGGTATTTGGAAATATTTGGTTCGTTAAGAACTTCTTTAAAGGTCAGTCAGAGTATGAAATACAATCTGGTTCTCCAAGGAATTTTGTGCTAGCAAAACAATACATTGAGTTTCCTAAGATTAACATGCCTCATGTAATTTTGGATGTTGGAAAAGTTCTTATGATAACGGCTTTGATTTGGCATTTTTACAGCAAACACTCATATGGACTGTACGATCATTCTTTTAGAATGCTTCGTTTGCCATTGATTTTTATAGGAACGGCAATCGGTCCAGTGTTTTTACAGAAATGTGCTGAGATGTTTAATGCTGATAAGCCTATATCTCCTTTCATTCGAAAAACAATGTTGACCCTGTTTCTATTATCAATAACACCATTTACGGTTATCTTCTTTTATGGAGGTGACATTTTCGCATTTGTATTTAGTGATAAATGGAGAGGAGCAGGGACCTTTTCGGAGATTATGGCGCCTTGGTTTATGATGATTTTCATCGCTTCACCGATTTCATCTTTACCAACAGTAATTGGTCGTCAGCGCGAATTTTTCGGTTTCGCTATTCTCGGAACATCAATGATGATTGGCGCAGCATCGATTCCACCATACTTTTACAACGCATCCATTGAACAAACGCTTTGGATCTTAAGCTTGTCGCAATCAGCTTATTTTGTTTTAGTTATATTTAAATATTTACAATACGCAAAAAAAGCAGATGTTCGGTAAAATCGCAAATCACTTCAAGAACAAGAGAAAGATGAAGACATTAAAAAATGCTTCACCCGAAATGATCTATGGTTATAATCAAGATGGTGTTCTGTTAGCTGACACACGCGTTGGAAGTTCTACAACATTCGTAGGTAAGGAGAATCTGAAACTTTCCGATAACGTTTTTATTGGTCAATACAATTTTATTGAAGCGAGCAACGGAGTCAAAATTGAAGAAGGATGCCAAATCACGAATTACATATCAATATTAACACATAGCAGTCATGTTTCGATTCGTCTTTATGGAGATGCATACCGTCAAGTGAAAGATCCAATTGGCTATGTTAAAGGAAAAGTGAGTATAGGGAAGTATAGCTTCATTGGACCTCATGTAACGATCATGCCCGGAACGACAATTGGAAAAGGGTGTTTGGTATCCGCTTATTCAATGCTTAAAGGCGATTATCCTGATTTCTCAATTGTTGCTGGG
>JABSPC010000594.1 GCA_013215515.1 Crocinitomicaceae bacterium | reverse complement strand
TTAAACCACAAGATGACTACGTTAAAAGTCGCGTACCAATGCTGACCAATAGCGATTGTACTATTTCATTAGCTGCTCCAAAGAAATCATTAAGAGATTATTTCTACAAAAATGCAGATTGCGACGAAGTAATTTTTATTCATGAAGGAACGGGAAAGCTGAGAACTCAATTGGGGAATATTGAATTCAAATATGGTGATTACCTTGTAATTCCTAGGGGGATGATCTATCAAATTGAATTTGACACAGAGGACAATAGGTTGTTTATTGTAGAGTCAGCACACCCAATTTTCACTCCTAAACGCTATAGAAACTGGTTCGGTCAACTGTTAGAGCACTCGCCATACTGTGAGCGCGATTTTAGACCGCCAAGCGAATTAGAAACACATGCTGAAAAAGGAGACTTCTTAATTAAAATAAAGAAAGAAGGGATTTTATACTCCTATAATTACGCATCACATCCATTTGATGTAGTTGGGTGGGACGGATATAATTATCCTTATGCATTTTCTATTCACGATTTTGAACCTATCACAGGTAGGATTCACTTACCTCCTCCAATTCATCAAACCTTTGAGACAAACGCATTTGTGATTTGTTCGTTTGTACCACGTTTGTATGATTATCATCCAGATTCAATTCCTTCACCTTATAATCATAGTAATATCGATTCAGATGAAGTATTATATTACGTAGATGGTGACTTTATGAGTCGAAACAATATAGAAAGAGGACAAATCACTTTACACCCTGGAGGAATTCCGCACGGACCTCACCCTGGTGCATATGAAAGAAGTATTGGAAAGAAAGAAACGCAAGAATTAGCTGTGATGGTGGACACTTTCAAACCACTTAAATTAACAAAACAAGCATTAGAACTTGAGGTAGAAGATTACTATCAATCTTGGCTTCATTAATAAATTAGAACAATGGCAAAAGATATAAAAAACGTAGAGTACGGATTAGAAAAGATATTCGCAGGAGCTCAAGACTTCCTTCCTTTGTTAGGAACGGATTACGTAGAGCTCTATGTAGGTAACGCGAAACAAGCAGCTCATTTTTATAAAACTGCATTTGGATTTCAATCTCATGCTTACCAAGGATTAGAAACAGGATCAACTGACTCCGTTTCGTATGTTCTTACTCAAGATAAGATCAAATTAATTTTGACGACACCTTTAAATTCTAAATCACCTATCAACGATCATATCGTAAAGCATGGTGATGGGGTTAAAGTTATAGCATTATGGGTCGAGGATGCTCGAAGTGCTTATGAAGAAACAACAAAACGTGGTGCGAAGTCTTACATGGAGCCTGTTGTTCAGAAGGACGAATTCGGTGAAGTTGTACGCGCTGGTATTTATACATACGGAGAAACAGTTCATATGTTTGTTGAGCGTAAAAATTACAATGGAACATTCTTGCCAGGGTTTGTGAAATGGGAATCAGATTACAATCCAGAACCGGTAGGTTTAAAATTCATCGATCACATGGTTGGAAACGTGGGCTGGAATGAAATGGACATTTGGGTGAAATGGTATGAGGATGTAATGGGGTTTGAGAATTTCCTTTCATTCGATGACAAAGAGATTCATACTGATTACTCTGCTTTAATGAGCAAGGTAATGAGTAACGGAAATGGACGTATTAAGTTCCCGATAAATGAGCCTGCTAAAGGGAAAAAGAAATCTCAAATTGAGGAATACCTTGATTTCTATGAGGGCCCTGGCGTGCAGCACATCGCGGTTGCAACAAACGATATCATTGCTACAATTACCGAAATGAGAAGCAGAGGAATCGAATTCTTGAGTACTCCGCCAGACGAATATTACAATGCAGTACCTCAACGTTTAATGAACCACAATCATGAATTAGAAGAGGATATCGAAAAGCTTAAGGCTTTGGGAATTATGATTGATGCAGATGAGGAAGGATACCTTTTACAAATTTTCACGAAGCCACTTGAAGATCGCCCAACATTATTCTTTGAGATCATCCAAAGAATGGGAGCACGTGGATTTGGTGCTGGAAACTTTAAAGCATTGTTTGAATCTATCGAAAGAGAACAAGAGAAAAGAGGAACTTTATAAGTATGAGTTTGTAATTAGAGAAATCTAAATGAAAGCCGCTTCGACTATGTTGAAGCGGCTTTCTTATGTTAGGTGGTTGTGAATTCTGTACCAAATTTCCTTTGAGTTGATCCCTTTATAATCAAGGATCAGGTATTAAGTTATGACATTTTTATCAATTTATAAGCAGATCACGTCTCCTAATGGATAATTCTGACTCAATCAATCTTAAAAAAACCCTCCTTTCTACCGTTCACCGAATAATAGCTACAACTCGCCTATTTGTACTTTATCAACAGAAATATGATCCGTAGATTTAGTCTAACAAATAAAATTGACAAATGGACATTCAAACAAGCAATAACGATAGACATCAAAAGGCAAAGATTTTAACAGGTGCAGTAGTAGTCACATTTGGAATGTTCTATTTACTGGAAAAAGCCCACCTAAACATTCCAGGCTGGATTGTTTCATGGAAATCAATATTGTTAGTTGCTGGACTTATAACCCTTTACAAACATCGCTTTCAGAGTATGTCGGGATTCATAATGCTAGGAATAGGTTCTGTTTTTATGATCAATGAATTTAAGCCCCATTTTATAGATTCCAATTTGATATTACCCATCGTTGTAATTCTTATAGGGCTCTCAATACTAGGTAAATCACTAAATATTTTCGGTATGAATAAAAAGAACCAATACATTTTCGATGATGGAGTAGATCAATCATCAGAGGACTTCATTAATTCTACAACGATATTTGGAGGTATAAAAAAATCAATTGTAAGCAAGAACTTCCTCGGCGCTAACTTCGAAACAAAATTTGGAGGAACAGAAATAAACTTAACGCAAGCGGATATTCAACAACCCGTTGTAATTAGCTCATCTACTGTGTTTGGGGGATTAAAAATTATAGTTCCTTCAAACTGGGAAGTTAAATCAGAGATTTCGGCTATGTTTGGAAGTGTAGAGGACAAAAGAGCACCAATTAGTGATGTCAGTCGCGACCCAAATAAGATTTTAATATTGAAAGGCACGTGTGCATTTGGTGGAGTTGAAATAATAAGCTACGTTTAAATAGATGGCTGAAATAAACAATCAGTTTAGAATACCTATCAGGATGATTAAAGCGATTGTCCTGATTTTTGCGTTAGTAATCTTTAACGCATTATCCTTATTTAATCTTCATTTTTCGTCGACTATAGTTACATACGAAACGGTTAGTCTTCTATTAAGCGGTCTGACTTTTGTGTTTCTGATCAATCTTATTCAGAAGTATTATCACACCAAAAACGTATTGAACGTCCCGAATATAAGTGTGATTCTATTGTTTGCCTCATTAACACTTTTAATCAATTACATTCTATGCTCTACTCTATTTATATCCAATAATACCTATATTGATTATCTACAATACGCCACTCCAACCAAAGCAATTATAACAACATTTTTCTTTTGCTTTGCTCTAATGTTCTTCTGGATAGAACAACAAAAGGTGCAAGAATCGCGCTTGAAAAAATTTGCAATTGAAAAGGAACGTGAGTCACTTCAAATAGAATTGAATAGTTTACAGCAGCAGTTTAAACCTCACTTTTTGTTCAATAGCTTGAACTCCATCAATGCGTTGACTATTACCAACCCTGAAGAAGCAAGAAAAATGATTCATTTATTATCAGAATTTATGCGAGGATCTATGCGCAAGAATAATTCTAATCTAGTTGAACTAAGCAATGAATTAAATCACGTTCAGCTTTATACAGACATTGAAAAGGTTCGATTTGGTTCAAGATTAACGGTTCTTTACACCGTTTCTTATGATGCTAAGAAAGCATTACTCCCTTCACTAATACTACAACCTTTAATTGAAAACTCGATTAAATACGGGTTGTACGGACACACTGAAGAAGTCACTATTGAAATAAAAGCAGAACTAATAGAAAACAATCTCATCGTTACAATCACGAATCCGTTCGACGAAATATCCTCATCTGGGGCAAAAGGAACAGGATACGGATTGCAATCAGTTGAAAAGAAAATGATGATATTGTACCAACAATCGAACTTATTGAAGGTAGATAGAAACAATCAAGTATTTAGCTCAACACTTAAGATTCCTCAAG
>JABSPC010000593.1 GCA_013215515.1 Crocinitomicaceae bacterium | reverse complement strand
TTTACATCTGATAATGATTACAATGATTCGCGTGACACATATGGAAACACTGAGGCATTACACAGATTTGGTATTAAGCCAACTATTGGGTACACATTCAAAATTTCACCTTCTTTTAGTTTAGGTGCGAATATCGGAGTTGAATTAATGCAGTCAATAAACGAAGATTACATCAATGGAGTAAATAACACACTTCCTTTTGATGGTCAGATATACCTAAGAAAAACATTGAGTTTTAGAAAGAAATGAGAAAAGTAATAAAATATTTTTTGCTTTGTGCAGTTGGGGTATTCACTCTTGGGTCTTGCGGTAAAGACGTGATTGAATTACCAGAATCGAATGATCCAGTTTTTACATTGAATGGAACATTGGCTGGGATTGAGTTTAATTTAATCGCTGGTGATGATAATGCATTCATGCATACAGGTACCGAAATGGTGAATGGAGTGAATCTATTCAAAGGTGAACTTGGTGACGGTAATTTTTCACTTGAATTGGGGATTTTTGATGGGATGGTTGATCGTCCAGGGCATATCACCGTAGAAGAACTCCAGAACATTGTTCCAACATTTGCAAGCAGAAGTAATGAACCTTTATTGGTTTTGTCGAAGTATAAGCTTGGGAGTAATCAGGCTATAGAAAGCGTTGATTGGTATATTAATAATGAATTTGCTGGTTTAGATGAGGTTGAGATTGATGAGCCTGGAAAGTATGCAGTTTGTGCTTTTATAACGTTCACAAATGGTGATTTCAATCAATTATGTGAAGATATAATTGTTGGCTATGAACGAAGTGCAAATTTCACCATTCAATACGATTTAGTAGCAGGAGCCATAGAGGGTAATATTTTGGCTATTGACGAAGACGTGCAGAGTGTAGAGTGGTTCGTAAATGATAGTGCGGTAGGTTCGAATCCAATACTTAATCAAAGTATAGATTCAGAAAGCACACGACTAAAAGCCATAGTTCATTTTGCAAATGGAGCTGTTCGTGAGAAGGCGGTAATTATTGATGGACAGGATGATTTCTATTCAGCAAAAAGTTTCTCTACAATGGAGATGTCTTCGCCTTATTCAGGTTCAAATCAAGATTTCAATATTCGTTTGAAGATCAAGTTAGACGGGAAGACCTATCTCTCTGAATATGCCAATAATGAAAATTCATCTTTATTTATTACTGATGTTGAGCTTTATGGACCGAACAGTGAAGGGAATGATGTTTATAAAGTTTCTGGAATTGTTAATGCCGTTGTGATGGAGGAGGTTTCTCAAAAGATGATTTCTGTAACCTTTGTAACTGTATTTGGGGTTGAGATTCATTAACCCCAACTGAATCATTAACTTTGTATTAAAATTAACCAGATGAGATCATTAGCATTAATCGTTGCATTCCTTCCTTTTCTTGGATTCGGACAAATATTTTTAGATCAGTCAGACTTTGCAAATGCCGGTGATACTATTCGTATGAGTAGCGCTACAGATGCCGCAATCGATTTTTCCTCAACAGGTGCAAATTGGAGTTGGGATTATTCAAGTTTAATTGCTGAAAGTCAAGATTTACGAGGTTTTTTTGATTTATCTAATGCTTCAGCATTGGTGAATATCATTTATGGAACTTTTGCTGGTCCAGATCATCAAGCATCTTATTTTTCAGCAAATGATGATCTTCCTTTAGATCAATTGGGTGGAATATTGCCAGTTAACATTACGAACGTATTTCAATTTTCTAAGTCATCATCTTCAGCTATTACGTCGGTTGGAATTGCTATGGCAGTGGAAGGAACTGAAATCCCTTTCAAATCGGATACGATAGAAACGAGATACGAACTCCCATTGATGTACCAAAACACGTATAATTCTAGAGGGTATACTAAAATGGATTTAAATCCAATTCAGGATATTGTTTGGATTCAATACCGTACAAGAGACTCAGAAGTTGACGGTTGGGGATCGGTAACAACACCTTATGGAACGTTTGAAGCACTTAGAGTTAAGCATACAATTACGGAGTTAGATTCGATAACAATGAATATTTTCGGAGGACCAATTACAATTCCATTGCCAATTCCAGATAGTTATATCTATGAATGGTGGGCTGATGGACAGATGGAACCCGTTCTTAGAATTGAAACATCGAATTTTGGCGGAACCGAAACAGTTTCAGGTATTGAATTCCGTGATGACTTTGATCCCGCACTTGTGGGAATAATTGACAAGTCAATTGAGGTAAAGGTGTATCCAAATCCAGTCATTGACGAATTAAAGGTTGTAGGAATGGAGCCAGGAGCTACTTATGCAATCATTGATGCAGTTGGTTCAAATGTTAATAAAGGTGTTTTAAATGCTTCAGAATCGATCGATGTGAGCGCTTTAAGCAACGGAACCTATTCCATTGTGATCCTTTCAGGAGGAAAGTTAACGCAATATTCATTCATTAAATAGTAATTTAAACGTATTTTTGTCGAAAGGCAAATCAGTCTATCGCTGCCTCTCGGCTTAGCCAAGGGGGAGAGGAAAGTCTGGGCTACATAGAGCAACGTACTTCTTAACGGGAAGGTGCAGGATAAGTTCGCTTTGACTGCAACAGATAGTGCCACAGAAAATATACCGCCCGATCATTGAGCATAGGCGAAATGTGAGGGTAAGGGTGAAAAGGTGGGGTAAGAGCTCACCGGGGCTTTGGTGACAAGGCTTGCGAGGTAAACCTTACGTGTTGAAAGACCATGTAAATCTCAAATTTAGAATTGCTCGTTCTAATATCTTAGGATTGTTGAGAAGGGTGGGTCGATTGATCTCGTCCGTGAGGGCGAGGCTAGATAAATGATAGACGTTACGCTTGTTACGTGATTACAGAACCCGGCTTATGATTTGCCTTTTTATTTTCTCTTCTAAAGCTTGGTTGATCACCTTCTCAGGAGAAGTTGGCATTTCTAGAGTTATAATATAAATCCAATTCGCTCTTCCGTCCACTTTATACCTGATAAATGTTGAGCACAACCCAAGAAAACATCTTGATTTAACTTTTTTTACAGTGCTCACAGACATTACAGAACTTCTTTTTTTCATAGAACTGAAAATCAAAGTGTCTCCTTTTAGGGATGCGGATTGTGAATGCGAATAAATGTAAGAGACAATTAAATAGGTTAAAACAGAAGAAACAGCCGCTGTTATTAATGTTGTATACGTAACCCCGGAAGTTGAAATGAGTAATGCTATTATTGAAACTATTAAAGCTACAAAAAGGGTCAAGAATATCTTAACTCTTGACAAGTATTGAGAGGATGTGAAATTCACTCTTCCCTCTGCTTCTTTTTGGTGGTGTCGGTCTTTTTTTAGGTCCAATAAATAGCGTTTTTAAACTTTATGTTAAAAGTTCAACTCAAATTTGGTGAAAGAAATTCAATATTCAAAGTATTCCAACAAGAAATATACCGATTAAGTAAGTCTACTCAATATTCGTTTGAACATCAAATAATATTGCATTAACTCTCTATGGCTTATATTATAGAGCTTTATATCTTGGTTATTCCCTATGATAGGCAAAGTATTTAATCGATTATTTAAGCGCTCATTGTTTGATGGAGAAAGGTAATAATTTGCAAAGGATGTCGCAGTTGTAAAGTGCTGTGCTTGCCCAATAATACTAAGGGTTCGTAAGTTGTAGAACGTTCCCGACGAAGTTGAATTTGGGAAGGTCAATTCCGTATATTTCGACAATATCGAGTCGGACTTAAAATTGCTCATATAATCTTCGAAAGTTGTGAGAATTACCGGTGCTGATTTAGCATTATAGGCATTCAATTCACTAATTGGAAGTTCATTTTCAAAAACCGATTTCACCCAATCGTAAGAGTTTACTTTATTCAACTTGCTCATTATTGGAGACAACATTGGAATGAGGTCCTCTTGGGAAAGTGCATTGACGAATCGAGTACCTTTTAAATCATTGTAGTTTCGTATGACAACGGACGTATCAGGATTGGACACACAAACATAAGGGTCAATTCCAATTCCAATATACTTGTGCTCAGTTGACATATATGGCGCGAGTTCTCTAAATTCCTCCTTGATATGATTGATCGAGTGAAAAAGATTCGTTCGGCTAAGGTTGTAAACGTTGTACAATGATTTCATCATTACCAAATCAATTCCATGGGCATATTCATTTCCTTGAATTTCACCTATTAAAGTAGCGGCATCAATATGCTTAATGATTATTCGAACGTTTTCCTTTTTTGCAAAATCACTAAATATTAGAGTGTCTTCTTCATTTAAATAATCTGAAGCGATAACCAATGTTTTATCTTTTTCAGAAGATGCATTTTCCACGTAACAACCTGAAAATATAAGGCTCACAGTTGTTAATACAAGAAGGATAGACAATTTCATTAGGGTAAAGATATCCAATTGAATTGATAAAATTTAAAGTGTTATTTGATTACTCGAGCCAAAACTCACGTTTTTAGTATTTTTGTGGAAAAATTGAGGCAATGGCAGATAAAACAAAAGAATATAAAATAAAAAAAATACTTGAGGATTTGAATTCTACAGATACCAAAAAGGTTACTAAAGCAATCAAGTCACTTGAAGCTCATGGTGATGTTTCTTTTATTAAACCATTGGCTGAAAAATTGCTTTCAGGAACCTCTAAAAAAAACACTACGGAGATTGTTGTGTTGCTAAGCAGCTTGAAAGACACAAGCGTTTGCGCTGATATTATGGATGTAATCGAGGACAAACGTTTTTTGTCAATCCGTCAAACTATGCTTTCATCTATCTGGAATACGAAAGTTGATTTTAGTGATTATATTGATGAGTTTGTGTTTATCGCCACAACCGGATCATTCATGGAGACTCTAGATTGCCTAACGATCATTGAGAACTTGGAAGGACCATTTATGGAAGAGAATATTCTTGAGTCTCAATTGCACCTAAAAAACTATATGGAAAGTAATCCGCCGAGAGATGAGCAAAAGGCACAATTACTTAGTGAGATCGCTATTGCAATTAAGGATTTTAATGAAAATCTTCAGGATTAACGTCCCAACCGTACCGTTTTCTCAATAATTTGAAGATAAACTCTTTTACGTTTTTATTCTCAACGTGATCAATTACCTCCGTGATAAAAGCAGAAACCAATAATTCCGTTGCCCGTTTTCTAGATATTCCTCTAGCTCTTAGGTAAAAGATAGCATCGTCATCCAATTGACCTGTTGTAGATCCGTGAGAACATTTAACGTCATCCGCATAGATTTCTAATTCTGGCT
>JABSPC010000592.1 GCA_013215515.1 Crocinitomicaceae bacterium | reverse complement strand
GATAGAGTTGCTCTTGTGAAGTTGTTTCCAGGAATTAAAATTGATTTATACTCCGCAGTTTTTAATAAAGAAGACGTAGACGCTGTGGTAATTGAAACGTTTGGAGCAGGTAATGCACCCAATAATGAATCTTTTAAAAGAGTAATTGGCGATTTTATTTCTAACGGTGGATTGGTATTAAATATTACCCAATGTAACTCAGGATCAGTAGAACAAGGATTGTATAAATCCAGTTCGATGTTTGCTGAAATCGGAGTTATTAGTGGAAGGAATTTGACAACAGAAGCTGCCATGACGAAATTGATGGTTTGTGTTGATCCAAGTAATCCCGAGCAGTCAAAAAGAAAAATCTCTGAAAATTTAAGAGGAGAACTCGATTAGTGTTGAGTTATTACTAATTTCACCGTCCAATTAAACGGAGAGGTGGCAGAGTGGCTGAACGCGCACGCTTGGAAAGCGTGTTTACGGAAACGTAACGGGGGTTCGAATCCCCCTCTCTCCGCATTTAGCTATGCTAAATCGGCTAAGAGAGGGCAGATGAGAACATCGGTTCGACCTGAGAGCTTTGCTCGAAAGCATGGAGCGCAGCGGAATAATCCCCCTCTCTCCGCATTTAGCTATGCTAAATCGGCTAAGAGAGGCGATCCGACTCAGGAGGAGCAAGAATTCACCAGCATTATTGGAATCAATGAGAAGTCGGCGGAAGTTTATGGATAATAATCCCCCTCTCTCCGGTTCAAGAGGATCAAGACTTCATTCTGAGTTTAGAACAATTCCCCTCTCGATTTTAAGGTTTATGATTCTCAAGGCTGATGGGTTTATTGAGGTTGTGACCTCAACATCAAAAGCTAGTGCTTTTTCTCCCTCTGAATAAGAACTACCGTTTGAATATCAATACCCATTATTTCCTTTACTGCTTTAATAATGTGACAGCACAGTTTTGAGCAACAAATCACCCCGATTTTTTGAGCCTATTTTGCCCAAGAATTCATCATATCAACCCTTCATCCGTATTGTGAACTATTTTTTATTAAATTTGGCTAATATTAAACTTAGAATACGATTAAATTAATCTTTGAGAACATGAAAAAACTAATTAGTTCTTTAACTCTTGCAGCAGTTATAACATTTGGATTCGCAAACGTGAGTCATGCACAACTTGATTCATTGCAACGTGTTGATTCAATAGCAGCAGCAGAGGCAGCATTAAACGCGCCAACAGCAGCAGTTGTACCAGAGGAGGACCCTAAAGCAGACCCAAAAGAGAAAGCAGAACCTGAGTTGAACTTTGTACAAACTTTGAAAAAGAGTTTCATTGAGGGAGATCCATTATGGATGACACCTGTATTGATCTGTTTGATCATTGGATTGGCGCTTTCAATTGAGCGTATTGTTTACTTAAACCTTTCTACAATTAATACGAAGAGATTCTTAGGTGAAGTCGAAACAGCATTGAAAAATGGTGGAGTTGACGCGGCTAAAGATGTTTGTCGTAATACAAGAGGGCCCATTGCCTCCATATTCTATCAAGGACTGGACCGATCCGACGAAGGAATTGACATGGTTGAAAAATCAGTTGTTGCCTACGGTGGAGTTCAAATGGGACTTTTAGAAAAAGGACTTTCATGGTTGTCATTATTTATCGCTCTTGCACCAATGCTTGGTTTCATGGGAACGGTAATTGGTATGATTCAAGCCTTCCAACAAATTGTAAAAGATGGACAAGTATCTCCGATTACAGTAGCCGGTGGTATTCAAGTAGCACTTTTAACAACGGTATTTGGTCTGGTTTCAGCGATTTTCCTACAGATTTTTTATAACTACATCGTTTCTAAAGTTGACGGAATCGTTAACGAAATGGAAGATGCATCTATTTCTTTAATAGATATGATGCTTAAGCTTAAAGTAGCTAAGTCATAATTAAGAGAAACAGATTTATTAACCATTCAAAAATTATACGATGGACGACAAAAAACTAAACATGATAATGACGGTCTTAAAGGTCGTACTAGTTGTCATTGGTGTTGTAGCTTGTTTCATGGTGATTGGAGGCCCAAATGGTGAAGCTGAAACTAAAGTTCAAGACGAATTTAGGGAAAGCTTTAGCCTTGGATTAGCAATTAACTATTCACTTTACATTATTCTAGGTGGAGTAGGAGTTATTTGTGTATTCTTCCTTATCCAGTTATTTACAACTACTAAGAAAACACTATTGTCAATTGCAGGGTTATTAGCTGCATGGCTTGTTTACCTTGTTTTTAAGCTGATTGGCTCAAGTGATAACAATGAAACATTAGCCCTTGCTGAAAAAGTGCAACAAGAAACGAGTGTAATTGATACTGCAAGTGCAGGGATCTATACAGCATTGTTTTTAATTGTAATTGGAGCATTGACATGGATATTAGGCCCACTAATGGGACGATTAAGAAAATAAGAATATGGCGAAGAGAGAGATTCCTGAAATTAATGCTGGGTCGATGGCTGACATCGCCTTTCTATTGTTGATTTTCTTCTTAGTTACAACAACAATGGAAAAGGATACGGCGTATATACGTAATATTCCTAAGAAGTTGGAAGTAAAAATCCCTCCAGCACCGGTTGAAAAAAGAAACATTTGCGATATAGCTGCAAACAATCAAAATCAATTGTTGTTCAGAGGAGTCGCTATGGATGAT
>JABSPC010000591.1 GCA_013215515.1 Crocinitomicaceae bacterium | reverse complement strand
TTTTCCTGCCCCCCCCCAAAAAAAAAATCGCCATGATTCTCCCTCTTCATCATCATCCCAAGGTTTTTTCTCGCGCCATTGCTTCTGATAACGGAACATTGCTAGATTTGCAGTAAGAGTAGCTTCCATAATATCAAGTGCTTTGGCAATATTCTGGAGTAAGGTAAGCTCAGCTTTTCCCAATAACCAGTCAGACGTAGCCACCCCTACCAGGACATATAGTAATTGTGTTCGAGCAGCCTCATTAAATCGATCATTGAAGGATTCACAAACTTCCTTGTAATCAATCGTTTCCTTCAGGTACTCGGTTTCAAGGCGAACCATATATTTCAAACGGCGCTTATTAGAATATTGAGAATCAATGAATTTCCAGATGTAATCGTATTCATCATCCTTTTCTTTGCCATCAGCCTTAATGACTACGGCTAAACTAGAGCGTTTGATTGTGTCGTTACTGCAATAGAGATAAAGCAGCCTAAAACTGCAATTAGGTGTTTGATTTTCATCATGTGAATAATAGTTTGTAGGTATATAAACCTGATTGTTTTACAAAAAATACGAATTCATGTGTGAGAATAAAAATATAATAGATGAGCTGAAACATATTACTCCTGAAAAGAGATTGTCAGCTTTTTTTTAGTAGACAGATGTTTAGCCATGTAATTTTTTCGTGCGGAAATATAGCTCGCCAGTTTTAATCTTAATAGTCGTTCAAGGACAGATATTTCACTAATTTTGAGTTCTCAAATAATTGAATATGTTTACTCTGGATTTTGACTTAAAAAAGTGGGTCGGTACAAACTTGAATACCAATGAAGATATTACGACGGTAATATTGGTGGTATCCGCTATAATTATCGCTCTCGTTGTTTGGCGATTGACAAAGAAATTGTTGCAAACGATCATACCTAAAGTGACGCTAAAGACAAAAACGTTATGGGATGATATTATCTTTAACGATAGAGTGATCAATTCTTTTGCTATGCTTATCCCAGCGCTAATTCTGGATTACTACTTACCGCGCTTTTTTAATGAAACTTCAGTTTTTGTTCCTATTGCGAAGGAAACGACCGACATCTTTATCATTTTAGTTTCGACATGGATTATAAATTCATTCTTCAGTTCGATAAACGAAATTCTATCACTCAGTTCTAAATACAAAGACAAGCCTATTGGAAGTTTTACGCAACTCGCCAAAATTCTCGTTTACTGCGTTGCGGCCGTTTTGATTATTTCACTCTTGATTAATAAGAGCCCTATTTACCTACTGAGTGGATTGGGAGCTATGGCTGCGATTTTGTTGTTGGTGTTTAAAGACAGTATCCTCGGGTTTGTTGCCAGTATTCAACTTTCAGCGAACGATATGGTTCACGTGGGAGATTGGGTAACTGTACCTCATTACGGTGCGGATGGTGATGTTTTGGAGATTAATTTAACGACGATCAAGGTTCAAAATTTTGACAATACAATTACGACCATTCCAACGTATGCTTTTATTTCAGATTCTTTCACCAATTGGAGAGGGATGCAGCAATCGGACGGTAGAAGAATAAAGAGAGCAATTCATATTAAAATGGATAGCATTAAATTCTGCGATAGTGAAATGAACGAACGTTTCATGAAGTTCGAGCTAATTTCAAACTACCTAAGTGAGCGAAACACAGAAATTGAAGAGTTCAACAAAAAAAATAAAATTGATACTTCGAACTTGGTAAATGGGAGAAACCTGACCAATGTTGGTGTTTTTAGAGTGTACATTGAACAGTATCTTATCGCAAATCCAAGCATTAATGAAAAAATGATGATTATGGTAAGACAACTCCCTTCTTCAGAGTTAGGTCTTCCAATCGAAATCTATACGTTCAGTAAGGACCAAAGCTGGAAAGGCTATGAGTACATTATGGCGGATCTTTTTGACCATATTTTTGCCGTTGCACCGAGTTTTGATCTGGAGATTTTCGAGAACCCGTCAGGTTCAGATTTTAAGCGTTTGGTGAAAGGGTAAATGCAGTAATTCAATTTAATCAACCGCATTAAATGTGTATTCCCAAAGCATTGTTTTAACCACACCAGACTTGTTTTTTGTCGAAACGGTGCCTTTAACTGTGTTAATTCCTTTATTTGGTTTAAGAGTGATGTACCCGATTCCATTCTTAACATATTTGATTTTCGCATTTGGGAAACTAGTGGTTACGGTAGGTTGATTCTGAGAATCAAATGCTATCATCATAACTGGAATCTCAATTTCCTTTCCATGTTTTACTTGGGGTGGTCCAGACACAAAAGGAATAATTTTATTGAAACTATATTCTCCAGTGGAGACTTTACTTTTCCAATGAGCGAGAGCCAATGCTCTTGCTGAAAGAATATCTTGTTGGAGAGATGTTAAAGCCGAGATTGCGCCGACCAAAGGAGCATCGTTGAATGTAGAACAGATCCAATGCACTTTATTGGTTCCCTGATATTTGGATTTCTCACGCTTTGTCAATTCAATGTATAACTGAGTTAAAACTTCTACGTCCTCATGGAGATTCACCGGATGGCTGTAGATCATTTTTGAGACTTGACTGAATAAATCTTTAGCCGCTTTATATTGATTGATTTTCTTAGGATTATCTATTTCATATTTTTGGCCTCCCCATTCGTACGAACCTACAAGTTGAACCATACTACTTCTATAATTATTTAAATAATTCCAAAGATTCATACCTACTGAATTAGGTGTTGTCAAGTCATTACCAACAAGCTTTTTGGTCACAACGGAATAATTGTCTTTGTCTTTAATTGCCATTAAGTTCAGGCGTATGGGAGTTAGAGGATCTGTTTTAGAATAATCCTTCCAGATTATAGTTCCAGGATCGTTGTTCTTGACTGTAGATATATTTTCACCTGCACTTTTTAACAATTCTATTTTCAAATCATCAATTAACTGAATCATTTTCCCCGTCTCATGATCAATTTTGTCACTGGCCCTTATGACGTATTTTAGTTTGTTTGAATATTCATAGTTTTTTTTTGCGAGAATATATGATAATTCTGCTCTCAATGTGCGTTGATGGGTTGAACCCCGATAAAGTTGTGCGAGATTAACTTCTTGAACTTGTTCTTCTAAGTTGATAATATTATTTAAATAAACTTCTTGTCTCTCATCTCCTTCACTGCAAGAGCTAATAAGTAGGATGAGAAAGAATACTGCTGTTAATTTCATGGTTAAAGTTTACTTTTATTACCCGTGTTTAGCACCGATATTATTCAACCCAGCAAGTACATTCCTTTATTTCACATTCAAATCTAATAATTATTAACTACTAATTAATAATTACTAAAGTCGATCCAACATCTTCATCACCTCAGGTCGCTTCCGAACCGAAACTGGAATTAAGTTCCCATCATTCATAATCAAATGACCACCTTCTGCTTTTACATACTCCTTAATATGCTTCGTGTTCACCAAATGCGATTGATGCACTCTAAAGAACCCTTGTTCACTCAGAAGATCTCCAAACTCTTTCAAGGTTCTCGTAACAACAATTTGCTGTCCGTCTTGAAAGAAGAAAGTGGTATAGTTAACACTGCTTTCGCATCTTAAGATTGTACTGATTTCAACAATTTGAATTTTGTCCTGAGAATGTAACGCTAATCGTTCGTTCGGCTTGTGGTGGTTCTTTAGGCGATCGCTTAAGAACTTGTATTTATCGTTTTCATTGATTCCTGACTCTCTGAACTTCTTCAAAGCCTCAGTCAATTCATCAGGGTCGATTGGTTTCAATAAATAATCAATTGCAGCATATCGGAACGCTTTAATTCCATGCGCATCCGAAGCGGTGATGAAAATGATTTTGAAAGAAATATCTGAAAGTAAATCCAGTAGATCGAAGCCACTTCCATCTTGCATTTGAATGTCGAGAAACAAAATGTCTGGAGTCATATTCTTGAGCAATTTCGCTCCTTTAACAACGCCACTCGCTTCACCAATGACATCGAAATCTTTAGCATAAGTAGCTAAATCCTGCTTTATCGTTGTTCGAGCTTGCTCAATATCATCTATTATTATCGCCGTGTATTTTTTCATTTCAATCTATTGGTAAACGAATAATTACTCTTGTTCCAGTTGCCTTTCCATCTTCATATAAATCTACAATCTCCAGCGGATTTATTGTTCCTCCTGCATCAAAATTACGCAATCGATCTTCTGTTACGCTTAGTCCAGCTGAGGTATGGTATGTTTCCTTACTTGCTTTATTAATTTCTTCAGCGGCCTTTCTTCCGATTCCATTGTCTTCTATCACACACTCTAAAATACCTCCCGATTCAACAAATTTCAAATTGATTTGGCCTTTAGCTTCTTCTTCTGTTCTTCCTTTCATTCCGTGCTTAATAGAATTTTCCACGAAAGGTTGAATGAGCATTGGAGGAATGTTTATGAAATCAGATTCCATGTTATCATCTATTTCAACCGTGTATTCAAAGCGACCACCATTACAGAATTGTTCAATCAGTAAATAGTTCTCAAGTGTATTAATTTCTTCTTCTAAGGTGATTTCTGCTTTTCTTGAATTGTCCAATATCTGTCGCATTAAACGAGAGAATTTTG
>JABSPC010000590.1 GCA_013215515.1 Crocinitomicaceae bacterium | reverse complement strand
GTTTGAGCATATTGACGTAACCAATCAATTAGCGGTAATTTCTCTTCGAAAAAACTGTGGTTCTCATTTGGTAAATATGCAGATGAAATAGTAGTTCCGAAGATAAACTCTCCCTTATCAGCAGCAGCATTTCCAGACAAAATTTCGAAAAAAGCTGTAAGTGCAACGGAACTTTTAGAAACGAATGCAATCTTATCTCCTTTATTAACGATGAAATCCAAACCTTTAAAAAGTGGTTTCCCTTCAAAAGATTTCGAAAGCCCCGTAATGTTTAATATTTGATTTCCTGCTTCACGCTCTTGAGCGAAAGTGATACCTGGGTATTTTCTACTTGAAGCCTTGATCTCCTGAATATCAAGATTGGCGATCATTTTCTTTCTACTCGTTGCTTGCTTTGATTTCGCAGCATTGGCAGAGAATCGAGTGATAAAGTCTTGAAGTTCTTTTTTCTTTTCTTCTGCTTTCTTGTTCTTATCAGAACGTTGTCTTAACGCTAATTGAGACGATTGGTACCAGAATGAATAGTTACCCGTAAATATGCTAAGCTTATTGAAATCGATATCACAAATGTGTGTGCAAACAGTATCCAAGAAGTGTCTATCGTGAGAAACAACGATCACGGTATTTTTAAAATCCAATAGGAAATCTTCTAACCATCCAACCGTTTTTAAATCCAAATCATTGGTTGGCTCATCAAGTACTAAGATATCTGGATTACCAAATAACGCTTGAGCTAACAAAATTCGAACTTTAATATCGTTCGAAATATCAGCCATTTTCATTGAGTGCTTATCTTCTTCAATTCCTAAATTTGAAAGTAAGGAGGCTGCATCTGTTTCAGCGTTCCACCCTTCTAAATCGGCAAATTCACCTTCCAATTCAGCAGTTCTCATGCCGTCCTCATCAGAAAAATCAGGCTTTGCGTAAAGTGCATCTTTCTCTGTCATGATTTCATGCAGACGCGTATGCCCCATGATAACCGTGCTTAACACTTCGTACTCATCAAACTTAAAGTGATCCTGGCTCAAAACTGCAAGTCGTTTTCCTGGTTCTATCGAAACATGCCCCGTTGTAGGATCTATATCTCCCGTTAAGATTTTCAGGAACGTAGATTTACCTGCTCCATTCGCTCCAATTACTCCGTAGCAATTGCCATTAACGAATTTCACATTTACGTCATCAAACAAGACGCGTTTCCCGAACTGAAGTGATAAATTATTTACTGCTAACATATGCGTTCAAATTTGGCGCAAAGGTAAGTGTTTTCTTGCAGTTACAGCAGTTTACGGGGTTGGAATTACATTTTTACGAACTTGTGAACAAAGCTCTTATTATTAACCAATTCAAAGATTATGAAATATGCACCTGAATTCAGTTCACTGACGTTCATGAAATTTTCGCCTTCAAAAATAACTTCAGCTGAAACAACTCTTTCAAATACGTCTTTGATAACTACTACACCATCCGTCGGTGACTCTATCGTCAGCTTTGTATTTACGGGGTTTGGATAAATAAACGGATCAGAATTCTCAAGACAGAATGAGTTCACAACTTGCAAACCAATTTATGTACTTGCTCCGTCATAGTCTACTTGAACAATTCTGTAATAGATCATTCCATTAATTTCAAAAGAATTATCCCGGTACAAATAATCCAATGTTTGAATTGAATTCCCAGCTCCTTTAACAATTCCTACTTGCTCCCATTGCGTCATGTCAAACGATCGTTCAAGAATAAAATAGTCGCTATTTGATTCAGAAGAAGTTGTCCACTCAATTCTATTTGAACACTCTTCGTTGATTACTTCGAAATGCGTCAATTCCACTGGCAATGGAGTCAATAATGCATTTATAGACCCTAGTGTAAAGAAAAAACCTCTGTTCTGGTCCATCAAATTACCTAAACCATTAATGAAATCATGTTGGAAATATGCGATTCCTGTAACGTTATTAAAAGAATAGGGTTACCCCTTTAAATCTCAAGACCTAAATTGTTTACGAGGTGATGATGTTTCTTTGTTTAAAACAAAGGGGAAATGAAAATATTAAAGAGTTTATCGAGAAACGAATTTAGAGCTAAATTTG
>JABSPC010000059.1 GCA_013215515.1 Crocinitomicaceae bacterium | reverse complement strand
ATTGGAAAATAGACGGAAAGTAATCTCCCCAAACTTCCGTTCAGCCAATAGCTCGGCAGTAAAAAAACGGGATATTTCTTTCTCAGTGGTCATGGAATAATGGCTATCTTAGCGATGTAAAAATACAAAAATATGCAACGTTATCAAAGTTATGTTCAAGGTCAATGGGTTGACGGTGAGGGAGTAGAAACAAACTTATACAATGCCATCACTGGTGATTTAATTGGAGAAACGTCAAGCGCCGGATTAGATTACCATGCGATTCTAGAATATGGTAGAAGTATAGGCGGTCCAAAGCTGAGAAAAATGACTTTTCAGGAAAGAGGTAGAATGCTAAAAGCACTCGCTCTTCATTTGATGACGTTGAAAAAAAGATATTATGAAGTAAGCGCTTGGACGGGAGCAACGAAGGTTGATTCTTGGATTGATATTGAAGGCGGGATCGGAAACGTTTTCGCGAATGCTTCTTTGAGAAAACAATTCCCAGATTTACCGTATTACGTGGATGGAATTGCAGCACCACTTTCTAAGGAAGGAACGTTTATCGGACATCACATAATGGTTCCGAAACAAGGAATTGCTATTCACATTAACGCATTCAACTTCCCTATTTGGGGAATGCTAGAAAAAATTGCTGTGAACCTAATGGCCGGTGTTCCAACTGTTGTGAAGCCTTCTGAATTTACTTGTTTTTTAACGGAGGTAATGGTGCGTGATATCATCGCTTCGAAAATTTTACCCGAAGGGTCGCTGCAACTTGTTTGTGGTTTGGGTAGGGGAATCATTGACCATGTAGATTCAGAAGATGTTGTGACATTTACAGGAAGTGCATCAACGGGGAAAGTCCTAAAAAGCTTGCCTCAATTTGTAGATAAGAGTGTGCCTTTTAACCTTGAAGCAGATTCATTGAATGCAACTGTTCTAGGCGAAAAGGCCGTTCCAGGTACTGTTGAATTTGACTTGTTCATAAAAGAAACGGTTAAAGAGATCACTGTTAAGTGCGGTCAAAAATGTACTGCGGTTCGGAGAATTTTGGTTCCAGATAATTTATTAGAGGAAGTTCAAAAAGGAATTACAGCTCGCTTGGCATCAACGAAAATTGGAGATCCATCCCAAGAAGGGGTTAGAATGGGTGCTTTAGCAACTCGAACACAAGTAGATCGCGTTCGTGAAAGCGTTGAACAATTGGCAAAATCACAAGAGATTGTTTTTGGTGATTTAGACGAATTTGACGTTGTAGGAGCGGACAAAAACAAAGGCGCATTCTTCTCTCCAATCTTGTTTAGAAATGATGATCCTTTCAATAAAGTTGATGTTCACAATGTAGAAGCATTTGGACCTGTTTCAACGATTATGCCCTATAAAAATATGGATGAGGCGATTGAACTGGCTCGAATGGGTAAAGGTTCTTTGGTTTCATCAATAGTCACTCCAGACAATGCGGAGGCTAGAGAATATGTTGTCGGTGCCGCAAGTATGCACGGACGAATCCTTGTTTTAAACAAGGACTGTGCAAAGGAAAGTACTGGACACGGTTCGCCTATGCCTTTGCTAACGCACGGTGGACCTGGTAGAGCAGGTGGTGGTGAAGAAATGGGTGGAATGCGTGGTGTATTACACTATTTGCAAAGAACGGCCATTCAAGGACACCCTACAACGATTACAGCATTAACTGAGCAGTTCCAAGTGGGAGGTGCGATGCCTGAAGCGAATCCTCATGTGTTTAGACAACATTTTGAAGAGTTGGTTATTGGTGATACAGTTTATACACATAAACATACTGTTACAGAAACGGATATTGTGAACTTCGCAAATGTGTCTGGAGATAACTTCTACGCGCACATGGATGAAACATCTTTGGATGGAACGATATTCGAAAAGAGAGTAGCCCACGGTTATTTCTTATTGTCGAAAGCGGCAGGTTTATTTGTTGATCCAGCTAAAGGTCCAGTTCTTTTGAATTACGGAATAGAAGAAGCGCGATTTACGAAGCCTGTGTACTGCGGTTCTACGATTGGAGTACGTTTCACAGTCAAAGAGAAAATTGATCAAGAGAAACGAGAACCAGAAGATATAGCGAAGGGTATTGTTAAGTTCTTCGTTGATATTTATGATGAAATGGATGAAACAGTTGGAGTGGCGACTATTCTTACGATGGTAAGAAAGATCGATCAGAGCAGTTAATTGCAATTCCAAAAACTAAATTTAGGGACAAAGACAATTCTCATTGTTCAAAGTGTCGCTATGCTCATGGGGGCTTCGACGCACGTAATGTGAGCAATAGAAAATGGTTTTCTGTCTGAAAAGTACAATGCCAATTTCGAAACCATGTTGTTTTGGGACAGTCTAAACGTTTCTAGACTCTTTGGCCGCTGTCCTTTTAATTTTCAAGCCTAAAATAGGATTAATCTTGACCGCAATAATTATTGCCGTAGATGTTCTTCACAACAACATTTTTTACTTTGAGGAATTGTATCAGTCCAGTATTGGGATAGGTGAGTGGTTCATCAAATATTGGGTGATTTGCGGACAGATAGTATTCGCCATTTTTGTGTTCTGCACGTTTAAGCAAAATTTTCGGGAAGTGCGTAAAATAACGTGACTCAATAGTTAACTGTAATTTGTAACTGGGGTCTATAAAACAGTACATTATGAATACGATTTTAAGTATTGCGATATTGGCATTGGCATTGGCATTGGCAGTTTGTTTAAGCTCTTGCTCAAAGAATGATCCCGTTCTTGGGTGTACAGATTCGAATGCTTTAAATTATGATTCGGCTGCGGATATAGATGACGGTTCGTGTACGTTTAATTAATTCAGAACACTTAGTTTTCGGCAAAATTTTGCCAATTCACAAGCGATAGAAGCTGCGAATAATTAAGGGTCAAATTAATTTTTAGGGACTAAGCAAAAAGAGTGGCAATTCTAAATAGGAAGAAAGTGGTGTCTTTCACACCTCTAGAGTTAGCTCTAAACAACTTAATTTTAGAATTGAAAGATTCAGCAAATTCGTTTGTATTTCTATTATCAAAAAAGTTTAAGAATGTTGTCTAAGTGATATTCAATCGATCTAGCAGCAATATTGAATTCTTTAACATCCATATTTTGTGTTTTTTCTATCCATTGCTCAAAGTTGTTTCTGGCTGTCGATTTAGATTTACATTCATAGATCTTTCTAAAGTCTAAAACATGGTTATATGCGTGTTCTATTGCAGGATATTCTTTGAATAGAATCTCTGCCCTTACTTT
>JABSPC010000589.1 GCA_013215515.1 Crocinitomicaceae bacterium | reverse complement strand
CCCTACGCCATAATCGGCTTTAGAATAAGTCAATTTAAAGTTCCCTTTTTCATCAATGGTTGATGATGAGATTGGATAGGTTTTGAGACCGTTGAAGCCTTCTAGTTTTATCGGCTGATTTATTAATTGAGTTAAATTACCCGTTATACTTTGGGCATTTAAGAAAGCACTGTAAAACAGAATTAGTAATAAGGTTGCAATTGTTTTTTTCATTATTTTAAATTTAAAAAAGGTTGTAGCTTCAAAACTTAATTTTCCTTTTTCTACCTCACTTGCAGTGAAAACCTATACTATTCAGATTAGAAATTGTTGCTTTTACAAACTTCGAACTAACCTTGTATTTCCTTACTTTCCGCACAAAAACCATAGCATCTTCATTATAGCACTTACAAAACAAACCCTCTTTGTGGAGCGTTTATATGGTGCCGTTTGCACTTTGGGTTACTTTTTCTGCTATTGTCACCCCGCCGTTTTCAAAATTAAAATTCGACGGCTTACGCGGTAGTTAAAAAAATCCTACCACCCTAAAGGGGTGGCAGGATAAAGTGTCAAATAAATCAAATCGCTGTGCTAATCAAAGTGTTAATCCTCGAGGCAACGAACAGAGTAGCCTAACGCTCGGTAGTTGGCGTACATGATGACATTGACGGTAGTGAAGTAGAGGCCGCTCGAATAGGTGGTGCTAACCGTACTGCTCCAATAGTAGCCGCCGGTACCGACATAGCTGAGCGAACCATTACTGAAGGCGCGGCGGCCCGCCACGGGCAACTTAAGTACTGAAGCAAAAGCCCCCACCGATGTATTTACACTCCAACTTAAGCGTTCAGCATCTAACTCTGCCTCCGTAGGGATTCTATACCCACTTGGGCAGGGGTTGTTTATACCATTTACACCTTGCCATAAATTCGTGTTTTGCGGGCTGCGCCAATCATATGGAACACTTGCTGCTAAAATAAAATTACCATGTGCAGGCTGGTCAATACTGCTTAAGGTAGCTGTAGTAGCTGATGTTCTTATCTGGTGCCCATCTGTGCCGCGTCCCCATTGGTATAAGTCGCCATAAGCAGCTGCATCGTTAGTACTTGTTGCTACTTGGGTAGCTCCTAAGTTTCTATCCATCCATGTTTTTCCAGTAGTAGGATTCAATACAAAAGGAATAGGAGGAGTTCCTCCAGTCCAAGTAGGTACTCCTCCTATCATTTGCAAAGTAGCAGCTTCATTGGGTGTTGTCGGGATAGTTACCCAAGCACTACCATTCCAATACTTCATGTCTCCAGAAGAAGTTCCATCTGTAAATCCTGCACCATCAGTTCCGTTTGTTCCATCAGTTCCGTTTGTTCCATCAATACCGTTAGAACCTGTTAAACCTTGAATACCTATTGGACCTTGTGCTCCTACAGCACCATCTGTTCCATTTACTCCAGCTGGTCCTTGAAGACCTTGAGCACCAACCGCTCCGTCATTTCCTATTGCTCCTTGTGGTCCTGTTGCACCAACTGCTCCGTCATTTCCGTCAATTCCATCTGCACCGGCTGGCCCCTGTCCATTACCAGAAGTTTTCGCATACAATGCATAAGGAACACTCATTAACTGGCTTGTACCCATTACCACATAAGATGCTCCTCCTGTAACATCAACTGCAGTTTCCATGAAAAATGGCCCGTTTGCCCAATCAATGGTTGCGAAATCATCCATTGTCGTTCCTGTTCCAATTTCAAGGTTAACTAAACCGTAACCATTTGTTGTTGGTACAAAGGTTTCAGAATAAACTGCAGTTCCTCCAATGGAATCTTGTTGGATAGTTAGGCGCATTCCGACCGCTTG
>JABSPC010000588.1 GCA_013215515.1 Crocinitomicaceae bacterium | reverse complement strand
CTTTGATTGCTTCCCGAAGTGATCAGATAGTTCTCCCAATCTCCTTTCTGTTTATTGTAAATAACACTGGTATCTCTTAACGAGTAAACTTTTGATAAATCCATTGGGAAAACACGGTACTTGATAATTAAACTATCACCGCAGCCAGATATGATTTTCAATTCGGACCGTGCAAAATTCAATTCATATGCTTCTTCCTTCAACGCTTTTCCACTATAACACCTGATTGAAAAGGAACCTGGATAAATGGAAAGGGTGTCGAGTTTGATAACTAAACCTGAATCTAGAATAGTTTTAACGCGCAGATTTGATGCTTGTGCCCTCCCAATCATTGGAAGCGAAAGCAGTAGTCCCAAACAAGCCAATAAGCGCAAAACCGACATCATTACGAATGTACAACGTAGTTTGGAGATAAATCGTGTTTAAGAAGCCTATTTTTTAGAGTGCCTAAAGTTGTTTTGGAAAGTGATTCCTAATTCTAAGTACTTAAAACTTTAGCTCACTCAAGGCACTTCATAATTAAAGAAAGGTTAAAATCCCAAGAATTACTCATGAAAGCCGTAATTTTGCTCTGTGAAAACAATTACAATATTCTTTTTGTCTTTTTTAAGCTTGAGCTCATTCGCTCAGGACAGCACCGTAATCAACCTCGACTCATTGGTTCAGTTGGCGAAATCCCAAGTTGGTGTTACCTACAAATGGGGAACAAGCAATGCCAATGTTAGCTTCGACTGTTCTGGGTTCACGTCTTATGTGTATAGTTCGTTTGATGTCAAAAGTTCCCGCAGCTCTAAGGCGTATGGCACTTTAGGAGAAAAGGTAACGCTTGAAGAATGTCAAGTCGGTGATTGCATTATTTTTTCAGGAACGCAAGCTGGAAGCACCACAATAGGGCATGTGGGCATTGTAATCGAAAAGAACGATGAGGGTTTGAAATTCATTCATTGCTCGAGTTCTAAAAAACATTACGGCGTTACGATTACTGATTATTATACTTCGAATTATACCAAGCGGTTTTTACAAGTGCGCAGGTTAATCAAGTAAAAAAGATGACCTTGCTGCTTTGTAGGATGCTGGCAGAAATAAAAATTACAATGAAAATTACATTCGTATTACTAGTATCAATGTTCCTAACGTCAAATTTAAACGCTCAGGACTCTTTGCTCATGGGGAAATGGCAACTCCTTGAAATGAAAAGAGAATCCGTTCTGGTTTTTGACAGAAATGATATCGACGTTTCAGTAAAGGCGAGATTCCAGAATGCACTAAAAACAGAAGATTCTCTTAATCATTCGGATTCATTAGTAATTATGGAGTATGTTGCATCAATTCATCCCAAAATGCAACAAATTTATTATGAATTTTTTGAAAATGGAGCGTTAAAAGCTGGTCTACTGGATTTAAAAGAAGGGGACTATTTTTTCACCGAAAAGGATGGCTTATACATCGTTGACATTGAAAAAATTAGAATCCGCGTTAAAGGAGGAATAGATTCAAACATTTTTAAAATTGAAAATAACATTCTGACACTGTCGCCAGTTGTTAAGGGTAAAGTATCCCAAAAAGGATACATGAAATTTGAAAAAGTAAACTAAATACTGCCAGCAATAAATTTGAACTATTTAACGGACAGCCAAACGAAGTCCATTGTTAAAAAAAGTTAAGCACACCAGTGACAACGGCGGTTTCTACTACATTCGATAAAAAGGACGAATGGTCAAAAAAATAAGAGTTAATTCTATTCTAATACTTGTGGTGGCCGCAATGCTTGCATTGATGATCATTCAGGCGTTTCAATCGGCGGAACTCTATGAAACGAAATCGGCTGAATTCGACGATCGTTTCTCAATGACATTGGATAGAATTGCGATGACGCACGAAAAAGCTGATGACATTCGTCGTTACATGGCTGTTGTAAATAAAGACTTTAGCGTTAAATACAAAGATGTTCTCAAGGAAGAGTTCAAGACGCTTCTGTCAGCTGAAGAATCAATTTCGATTCAGGATACAGCAATTTATGAGGATGGTGAAATGCAAAATTACCTCATCATTAAAGGCCGTTCCTACGATTCGATTTCAGGATTAACAGCAGAACAGCGGGTTTTAGCAAGAGATGTTCGTCAGTTGCGTGACCTTTATAAAACACTCGGCAAAAATCCAATAAGTCAGGATTCGATAAAAATTGCGTTTCAATTGGATCAAAGAGTTATCCAGCAAATCTTGAAAAAAACACGTTTCGTTAATGAAATGATGATCGATGTTTTCCGAAACAATGTTTATGAAAGCGCATCGCAACGCTTGGATATAGTGTTTTTAGATTCAGCGCTAGAAACTGAATTAAAAATCGAAAGATTACCGAAAGGGTTTGAGTTTATGGTTACTGACGAGAGTGGGGATCCAGTCAAATTCAAGAATGCTCCTTCCAATTACACAATAAATATTGATACTCTTCAAGCGCACAAAACCTTACTGTTTCCAAGTAATTCATTGGATGAAGACTTACACTTATATATCAAATTCCCAAAGCAGCACGCTTTTATATTAAGATCAATGTGGGGCGGGTTAGCAGTCAACATCGCTGTTGTGATTCTGATCATCATTGCGATGATCTTTATGTTCAGAACGATTCTTAGTCAACGGAAACTTTCTGAAATGAAAAACGACTTCATTTCTAATATGACGCACGAATTTAAAACTCCTATCTCAACAATCTCTCTGGCGTGTCAAGCAATGAATGACTCTGATATGGTACAAGAGGTCAACGAGCAAACAAAACCATTCGTGAAAATGATCAACGACGAGAACAAGCGTCTTGGTGTATTGGTTGAGCGAATCCTTCAAAGCGCGACTTTGGATAAAGGCGAATTGAAGATTAATGAAGAGCGAATTGAGCTGAATCAATTAATTGGCCACATTATTGATAATGCACAGTTCAGAATTAGCGGTTCTGGAGGAGAAATAAAAATAATTTTGCCTGAGGAAGAAGTGTTCGTAATAGGCGATAGAATGCACATTACAAACCTTATATCCAATTTGGTGGACAATGCCATTAAATATAGCGGAAGTGCTCCTATGGTGTCCGTTAAGTTGAGTCTCATTGGAAAACAAATAAAGTTATCTGTTAAAGATGAGGGGATTGGAATAAAAAAAGAACACTTGAACAAAATATTTGATAAACTGTACCGTATACCTACTGGCAACGTTCATAATGTAAAAGGTTTTGGACTCGGGCTAAGTTATGTTAAAGCTATTGCTGAATTACATGGCTGGAATATTACTGTGAAAAGCAAGTTTGGTTCTGGTTCTGAGTTCGATATACTAATTAAAGAATAAACATGGAAAAAAGAACTTCAATACTACTAGCGGAAGATGATCTCAATTTAGGGCACTTGTTGCAAACCTTTTTGAAATAGAAAGGATTCAAAGTTACACTCGCTCAAAATGGAAAAATCGCATTTGAGAAATTCAATGCCGATACTTTTCAATTTTGCATTTTTGATGTCATGATGCCTGAAATGGATGGTTTCACATTGGCAAAAGAAATCCGAGAAATCGATAAAAAAGTTCCAATTCTGTTCCTCACGGCTAAATCAATGAAAGAAGATAAGCTGGAAGGATTTGAAATAGGCGCCGATGATTATTTAACGAAACCATTCGCTATGGAAGAACTTGTAGCGAGAATAACAGCTATTCTTCGTCGAACTGAGCCAACAATAATCAATCTTGATGAAAAGCATTTCATCGGTGGAATTAAATATGAACCAGAAATTCGTTTGCTTCACTTAAAAGATGAGGTTAAAAAATTGACAACAAAAGAGAATCAATTATTGAAGCTTTTGGTTAAAAATAAAAATGAGATTCTAGACCGTCAAGCCACGCTACGAGCGATCTGGGGTGATGACAATTACTTCAATGGCCGAAGCATGGATGTTTACATTGCCAAGCTCCGAAAAGCCCTTAAAGAAGATGATTCTATCGAAATTATGAACGTTCATGGTAAGGGATTCAAACTTGTGGTTAAATAGCTAACGCAATTTCGAGATAATAATTTATTCAGATCACTCGAAAATAAGCAGTTTTACCTTCGATACTACTTCGTAGTGAGTTTTTAGACCCATGGAATAACGGGTTGTTTTAAGGGATAAAAGTGAGAAAAATGATTGTTCCCCCGTGAAATCAACTAAAGCCTATACATAAAAGAAGTCGGCTACTTCGTTAAATTTCTACGCCATAGCTCGCTATATCGAAGAAATTATGCCTTTTATTCCGCCAGCTTTTATTTATTCCGAAGGTATTCTTATTTCGAATTCGCGTTTACACCAACTTTTCCTATTTTTGCGCCGTTAAATAGATGTAGATCAAAAGTTGATCGCGTCTACTAAAACTACTCGGTTAAGAGAAATCTTAGGATGCAAAAAAAGTTCATTTCAAATTTGGCGTTAATGGTTCTGTTGAACCTGTTGGTGAAACCAATCGCAATATTTGGAATTGATGCAGAAGTTCAAAATATAGTTGGCGACGATGAATATGGCATTTATTTCTCCCTTCTCAACTTCTCTTTTCTATTCAATATTCTTCTTGATTTTGGAATTAACAATTTCACGACTAAAAATGTTGCGCAAAACCCTAATGTAGCTTCCAAGTATTTGGCTAAAATACTTGCCTTCCGGCTCGTTCTTTTTGGCTTATACGCTGTCATTTCTTATGGTATCGCCTACCTGCTAAATTGGAACAGCCGCGAAATATACTTATTGAGTTTCTTGGTATTGAATCAATTCATCATTACCCTGATTTCATACGCCCGAAGTCATTTCGGAGGTTTACTCATGTTTAAAACGGATGCGATAATTAGCATTTTAGACCGCTTTTTATTGATCATATTCTGTGGGATTTTAATCTACACTCCATTCACAAGTGCACCGTTAAAAATAGAATGGTTTATTTGGATTCAGACCCTGTGTTACGGAATTACACTTGTGGTAGCGGCTATCATGTTGTTCTCCAAGTTCGGAGTTCCAAAGATGAAGTTCAGTCCTGCCTTTTCCTACAATATTATTAAGAAAAGCTTTCCATACGCCTTGTTGATCTTTCTGATGATGATCTATACAAGGATAGATTCTGTAATGGTGGAAAGAATGCACATTGATGGTAAAGCCCAAGCCGGATTCTACGCGAAAGGATTTAGATTACTTAATGCGTTCTTCATGTTCGCAATGATCTTTTCATCTCTTCTTTTCCCGATATTATCTAAGATGTTCAAGCAAAAGGAAAACGTAACACCATTGTTGTCTACTGCTGCAAAACTACTAATTGGTGGAGCCCTTCTAATTGGTATTGTAAGCTTCTTCAACAGCGAATATATCCTTAATTCGATTTATACCTCTGACAACTCTGAAAGTAAACTGCCGTTCCAATTATTGATGTTTAGCTTCATCGGAATGTGTTCTACGATTGTATTTGGAACCTGCCTCACGGCAAAAGGAGACATGAAATTCCTAAATATTATTTCGGCAATTGGAATCGTGATCAATATCTCGATAAACTCATTCTTAATTCCTAAATACGGCGCAACAGGGGCTGCCTTAGCAACGGTAATTACACAGTCGTTGATTTCATTAATTCAGTTTATCTATAGCACCTACGTTCTTAAAATCAAGTTTACAGTATTGGCCGTTGGACAATTTTTGATTTTCATTGCGTCTTTGTTCACGCTTTGCTTTTATGTCAGAGCAGATTCAGGATTGGAATTGTTTGGATTGTGTTCCGCAGGCGTAATTGGGATGATGCTCTTCAAGCTAATTGACTTGAAGAACCTGAAATTGATTTTTAAATCGGGAGAATAAATTATGAACTATTGTCCGTTTACCAATTAGTCCTAAGACATCACTTCAAACCAAAAAGAACCGCCATGTCTTTCAACCCCATTAAGGTTTTCATGATCCCAGATTGGCAATAAGATATCGGCCAGCTCTTTCTCCTCACTCACAAAGTAAGCAGGCATCACTGGCTTGTATCTTTCAGGATTGGCCAACATAAATGCTGCTAAAACATATTGCTCTGAATACGCTCTGTCGCACATGAATTGTGGATAATCGTATGGGATGTAAATATCGTGAACGTGAACAATAACACCTTTCTTTAACTCAGGAAGCAATTCCATGAAGCATACTGTAACATCAGAATTCGGAAGACATCTGTGAGAGTTATCAATAAATAACATATCTCCCGCTTCTAATCCATCAGTGATGAAATCGTAGTTTTCAATGTCCTCTAATGGTTTTCGAATTACATGATCAGACATTCCGTCAATCCTTGCTCTCGGGTTAGGATCAATCGAAGTGATTTCGGTTTTCAATTTCCCTTCTGTAATTGCCTTTCGAACAACTTTCGTTGAATTTCCTGAACCAATTTCAATATACTTCGTTGGATTCTTTAAACGCAATAGGCTGTACAATGAAACGATATCAAGCCCTGGCAACATTGTATTGTTCCAAGTTGGATTGTCCTCATTCTTCTCCTCGCCTGTCTTTTTAATCGAATGGAAAACATCTTTAAAATCGACAAACTGATTAAGTAGCGTTTTATAAGTCTCTCTTTCTGCATCAACAATCTTATTCAATCGCGGATGTGGTCCACCATTTCCGTGACCATTACGCGGTTTGAAGTCGACTTTGTAATCCAAGAAAACATTCTGGAACTTCGATGAAAAAAACTTATAAATAGACTTGACCATTAACTACCCCATTTTGAAGCGCAAACATACGGAAAATGGCCAAATCAACAATTATTCTAGAGTGCATGAAATAAAATCATTTTTTATGGGTTAATAGCTTTGACCAAAAACAAATAGTGCTACACTATACGATGAGACCAGAACTTAGACTTCTTTCTACAGGATTCATTGCCTTAATATTCATAGGATTATGTGCGTGTAGCTCGAACACAGAGAATAATTCTAATAATAACGTTAATCCAGCGACTGACGAAATAGATACTCTTGCGGGCCAAAAGATACTGGGAGCAAAGCTTGTTGAAAGATCAAATGGCAAAAACGTTATATCTCATCAAATGGATTCTCTAAGAGATTTGGGAGTCGTTCCGATTGAGGAGAGAGTACAGTTAACTAGCGACTCTATTTTAAATAAAACCCCAACAAAACGAGAAGAGATAAAACGACTCTTAGAAGCCAATAATGCCTACGGTCGAGAATACGATAGTTTGAATTTAATATTCGATGAAAGGCATAAATATCTATTGCAAATATTAGACGCTAAAATATTATTATCAGGAGAAACCGATCCGCATTCTATGAACCAAAATTCTTATAATAAAAGCAACGAAGATTTTATTATAAAAGCGAAGCAATAAGACTAATAGAGAAATTCTATCTTTGCGCTACCAAAATTGAGACATGAGCACACAAACCAACGAATTAGATCAAGAACGACAAAATCTTTTATTGTTCATTTGGAGAAAAAGAAAAATCATCCTTATCGGGACTGGAATTGCTATGGTAGCCTCTATCATCGCATCTCTAATGATTACTCCCCAGTTTAAATCTACTGCAATCGTCTTCCCTGCAGCGACGAGTACAGTTTCGTTCTCTGAACAAAGAAACGCCAAAGCAGCTGCGATGGATTTCGGTGAAGAAGAACAAGCTGAGCAATTGGTTCAAATTCTAGCGTCGTCTAGAGTACGAAACAGAATCGTGCAACAATTCGATTTGATGAACCATTATAAAATCAGCAAAGACGATCCGAACAAGAACCATAAATTGGGTAAGGCTTACGATGATCACATTCAATATACAAGAACGCGTTATGGTTCTATCCAAATTGACGTAACAGATCCGGACCGTCAAATGGCAGCGGATATTGCTAATAAGATCGTTCAACTAATAGATACGGTAAAGAACGAAATGGTGCGAGAGCGTACGATTCCTGCCTTTGAAATTAACAAACGTAAAAGAGATCAATTGGAATTTGAGAAAGATCGGTTGCAAGAACATTTGGATAGCTTGTCG
>JABSPC010000587.1 GCA_013215515.1 Crocinitomicaceae bacterium | reverse complement strand
AGACTATATGAATAGTTATTTTCACCGCTACTTCCCTGATCACAATGTGAACTTCCATGAGATCATGACCGATGCGCTTAAAAAGACCATCGATGTTAAGCTCGCGTGCTCATGGCTCAATAAGTACCTTCGACCAAAACAGCGTTTACAAGTCATTTATTTCTTGGCCGGATTAAGTGTTGTGAATGGAGGTATGGATCGTCGAGAGATTGCTTTGCTTCGTCAAATGAGCAATTTACTTGAGCTTACCCCTAAAGAATTTGACAGCATCATTGCGATATACAATCAAAGGAAAGAGCGAGTGAGATCACATTCTAAACCAAGAACAGAAAGCGGTAGAAAGTCTTTACGTAAGTTGGCCTGTACAGTCTTGGGAGTTTCTGAGCAAGCAGGAATGGTTGAAATCAAGAAGTCCTATCGAACATTAGTAAAAAAGCACCATCCGGATCGATTTGCAACGGAATCAGAAGCAGAACAGAACATTGCCAATGAACGATTTCTGGAAATTCAGAAGGCGTATGAAACATTGGAGAAACAGTAGCATTTAATTTAAACAGAAGCAACGCAATGATTAATTTGATGACATTTCACAAGCTTTCCGCGTATTACTCAGCTACTTCGTCACCTAGTCCAGAAGAAGAATTTTATAACAACCTTGCCCTTGCTTTTTTAATAGCCTTCCCCTTTATTGTTACGTTTGGCTACATCGTGTATAAAAGAATCACTGCATCCGCTTGGGACAATGGTCAATTCCCCTCTGATTTAAAATACAACAAGGACAACTTAATGCAAGCCTATATCTGCTTGTCCGCTTGGATGATTCGAGTTGATCGAAAAGATTCAATAGATAAAATTGATTACATGAATCGCTATTTCAGAAGTCATTTTGTCAAACGAGACTTCAAAGACGACCTTAATTTTGCTTACAAATATCCAATTAACATTAAGACCATCACAACTTGGTTGTCTCTTCATTTAAATTCACGAGAACGTTCTCAAGTACTTTACTTTTTGGTTGGATTGTCATTGATAGATGGAAGTATTGACCGAAATGAACTAAACCTTTTAGAAAAAGTGAGGTCTGTTCTGGATGTTTCACAAAAGGAACTAGACAGTATAGTTGCGTCCTATGTACAAGAGCGCAATCGCAAACACACAAAGTCAAAAGCCTCCACTTCTGAACACTCGAAAAAGTCCATTCTAAAATTAAGCTATACAGTTCTTGGTATTTCCGAACACGCCTCATTGGACGAAATCAAAAAGGCATATCGTTCATTGGTAAAAAAACACCATCCAGATCGTTTTGCCATGGATTCTGTTGAGCATCAAAAGGTTGCTAATGAGCGCTTTCTGGAGATTCAGAAGGCATATGAAATGATCGAAAAACACAAATAGATGATAGAGTTTATAATCAAATTTTCATTTTTTGTAATGATAACGTTGTTTGTGATTATCAGGCTATTATACGAAAAGCTCCAAGAAAAAAGAGTCAATACCGCATGGGATAAAAAGTCCTTCTTTTTCGGCAAAGAGTATAATTCAGACAATTTAATGGAGGCTCATGTTAGCTTGGCCGCAAGAATGATTCAATTGGACGTTGAAGACGCTGGTAAAAAGGTAATTTACATGCATAATTATTTCAGAAGAAAGTTTCGTTACAGTGAATTCAAATTTCAAGATGCTCTTACAGATTGCTACTCGAATCCTGTTGATGAGAAGCTTGTTATTAAGTGGTTAAACATCCACATCTCCGATCGAAGTAAGAAAATGCAGATTATGTACTTCTTGGCGGGCCTTGCTCATGTAGACGGAAGTATCAATAGTCGGGAAATGAAGATGCTCCACTCCATTAATGGACTTCTTAATTTAAGTCCTAAGGAATTCCAAAGTGTTATTGGGATGTATCAACAAAGACAACGACGGAAGGCACAACCAAGTTCTTACACAAAGAAATCAGCACTAAAGTTAGCTTGTGAAATACTTGGTATTTCTGAGCAAGCATCGAAAGATGAAATCAAAAAAGCATATCGTAAACTTGTTAAGATTCATCATCCAGACCGGTTCGAAAATGAATCACAAGATCAGCAAGACTTGGCAGTAGAGCGCTTTATAGAAATTCAAAAGGCGTACGAAGTCACAGAGGAATATTAGAATACAACTTTATCTAAACTTCTGACGTCTTTATTTTGAATCCAACAATTGGATGGACAATGGAATTGAGAAATGCTTCTAATACTTTGCTTTCGTCAATTGTTTCTGATCATTCTGGCTTTTATTTCTTTATGGATTTAGATCCTGGCACATACACTGTTACGGGAGTTTCACCAGTTGGAATGGATGTAATAATCCCATCGACAACTTCTTATTCTGTTAGCATATCGACGAATGTTGTTCAAGTATCGAGCTTTTTAGGAACGCCAAATGGTGAGGAGCCTGAAGTGAATGCCGAAGAGCACTGTGTACTGGAAATATCAAACGTTTTCACACCCAATAGAGATCAAATCAACGATAAATTCTATTTCTCAACGGACTGTAACGTTCCAATTGATGCGAAAATCATGAACCGTTGGGGGAATACAATCTTCGAATCAACAGACTCTTCTGAAGGCTGGGATGGTACGTCTCCAGGTGGAGAACTTGTTGCAGCTGGAACCTACTTCTATTCTTGTGTGGTTAGATACACTGACAAAGAAGACCAAACAGTGTCAGGGTTCTTACAGGTAATCAGATAATTACTTCTTACTTTCCGCGAAGACCTTAAATTGATCCAGCCATTTTTGACTTTGCTTCTTGAACATTTTCGGAAAAAGCTTGATAATGACTCTAATAGACAGGCTATTAAATTGAGTATAAGCAATATTAGCAGTCCAGCGCGTAGTGTTCTCGTCAATTTCAGTAAATATATTCCGCATCGTATTTGTCATCTGAAAATGAACGTATTCACCGGTAAATTCATTCGGGAAATCACTCACTAGAATCGTTTCTTCGAGTTCCATAGTACGTTTTTTGCCGTTCTTGAATTTAAGAAGTGACTTCGCGCCTACTTTGCCGACCTCCCCACTAATCAATTCAGCAGATTGGAACCCGTTTTGCCATTCTTTAAGATTGCTAGAGTCTTTATACAATTCAACAACTTTCTCTCTCGGTAGGTCTATATCTATCGTACAAGTGAATTTCATAACTTCTAATTTAAAATCTACAACTTACCCAACCAAGCCATTACATCCACTCCATCCGCATAGTCATCCAGTGCAGGGCATTGCGCTTGTCCGTATTTCAAAAAATCCCTTCCAACTACAACTTGAATTTTATTCTCATTCTCTTTAATGAATTCGTCTATTTCAGACTGATCCTTGTAGAACTGGTAGTGAATCATCGACAATGGCGAAAACAACTCTTTCGATTCGCGAAGCAAGCAGAAATTATTGTCAAGAATCTCAAGCTTATTCATTAAATACACAGCCTTGTTGTAATCGTAGTTGTTGCCGTACTTATTATTGTTAATGACGTCTCCAAAGGATACTACGCCTTCAAAGAAACGACTCAGTTCAAATCCTTCAGGAAGCATTAAATGAGATACGTTACGGCACCCTAAACCAAAGTGATCGAATATATCAGAGCCTAGATTCTTAATTTCATCTTTAGTTTCATCCCCTTTAAGAACCGCAATTGAAGTCCTGCTCTTTCTAAAGATATTTGGATACTTACCAAAATATTGTTCAAAGTATTGCATTGAATTGTTACTACCAGTCGCAATTACAGCATCGATATCACCTATTCTTCCAAATGTAAACACGATTCGCTCCTTCAGTCCAGGAACAAATTCAATCAAATGGTGGACTAATGCTGGCAAGAGTGTTTTGTCGTCAGAGCTTAATTTGGCGACAATCTTGTTTCCCGAAAGCAGTACAGATAAGAAGTCATGGAAGCCTACCAATGGAATGTTTCCAGCCATAATAACCGCAACCGTTTTCGGGTCAGTACTGAAAGTATAACTTGAAGTCCAATTCCTTACCAATTTGTAATTGAGCCTACTACCAATGTTTAACAAGCTCTCTCTGACGTTTTCCTTTGTAAACCAACCGTTATAACTTACCTGTCGATTTATTATCGTTTGTAGGTTTAAGTACTCACTTTCCGTAACTCCAACGGAGAAGTTTTCCCATTCTTTATTCGTACCCAAGCTCGTCATGAGTATGCCTAGCTGTTCAAAGCCTTTAATTATTTCTTCTTGTTTCACGGTGCAAAAATAAAGTATAATTTATTTATTATTCGTGATTCCATAGTATATTTGCATAAAATTAATTAGAGGTAATGGCAATTATAATTACTGACGAATGTATTAACTGTGGAGCTTGTGAGCCTGAATGCCCTAACAATGCTATCTATGAAGGTGGTGCTGAATGGAAATACTCAGACGGAACTTCTCTAATTGGAATGATTACAACTCTTAACGGAGAAGATACAATGGCAGACGACGATAAAGAGCCTGTTGATATGGATGTTTACTACATCGTTTCAGACAAATGTACTGAGTGCGTAGGCTTCCATGATGAGCCTCAATGTGCCGCAGTATGCCCAGTAGACTGCTGTATCGACGATGAAGATGTTCGTGAATCAGAAGACGAGTTGCTAGCAAAGAAAGATTTCATGCACCTTTAACGGTGAGATAATAGAATATTGAATCCGTCCCGGCTTAGCTGAGGCGGATTTTTTTGTGTTAATTAATTTCTGAAAGCCTTATTATCAAGGACTATCATTTTTTTTTTATTGAATTTCATTTTATCCATTGCCATATTGAATAATCATAGTATTTTCGCGGCTGGGGTAAGTCTTGTACGACCAGCTCCCTTTGACTCCCCCAGGACGGGAACGTAGCAAGGGTAGAAGGTTGAGCGGTGCGATATAAGTAGCTTACCCCTCTTTTTTTTAGTAACTATTTTCTCTACCTTTGGTTACTTGAAGTTCGTTTTCGCCCATATCATTTTAGTTTTTGGATTTTGTTTATTAAATTCTTGTAGAAAGGACACTGTCACCATACCCATCACGCATGATAGCTCTTCCGTGAAAATCCTTCATATTTCTCACACCAGAGACTCTGTTAATACCAGTTTTATTGCTGGCATAGATCAAATTGATTTTTCCAAATACGAAGTCTTATTGCTAGGAGGCGATTTAATGGAATTTTCTACGGGTTCCTGGGCTCAAATTGAACTTATTGATTCGATGTTTGATATTTCAAGCCCAAACACATTATGGACAATAGGAAATCATGACAACACAAGCCCAAGTATGATTTCGTTAGTCTCAGGAAGACCATTGCATTACGCCTACAACAAGGATGGAATCACCTATTTAGTTTTAAACTCACAAGAAAATAGCTGTAATATTATTAACTCTCAATT
>JABSPC010000586.1 GCA_013215515.1 Crocinitomicaceae bacterium | reverse complement strand
ATACAACCTAAAAATACAGATAATAAACTCACTGTTTTTTATGAAAAGAGTAATTAAGGTTGGAAAATAAAAGAAAGATTAGTACAATGTGATGCCGTACTTTTTGGCCATTTTCTCTTGAATCACGTTGTACTTTTCAAAAGCTTCTTTGATTTGGACATGCAACAAAAAAATGGACACTAGGTTAAGATCATGCTGCTAATTGTTGATACTTCATTTCTAATTCAAGTTCATTAATTGTTTTGTAATTCAAAGCTGAATGCCTTCTGTTGCGGTTGTACCAAGTTTCGATCCACATGAAAATTGAAATTTCTGCATCTGAATACAAATTATAATGATTCTTGTACACCCATTCTGTTTTTAGGCTTTTAAAGAAGCTTGCAGCCACAGCATTATCCCAACAGTTCCCCTTTCTACTCATGCTTTGTTTTACTCGTTTCTTGTAACTTTTCAGTATGTTTCTGAAAGTTGTACTGGTATATTGAGAACCTCTGTCGGAGTGGAAAATCAGTTTTCTCTTGATTGGTCTGTTTTCTACAGCAGCGTACCAAGCTTTGATAACCATATTTTCAGCCGTCATATCTTCACTCAGAGACCATCCGATCACTTTTCTATCAAATAAGTCAATGATGACTGTCAAATAAACCCAACCTTTGGTCGTTTCGATGTAAGTAATATCTGACACCCATACTTGATTTCTTCTTTTCACTAAAAAGTTTTGATTCAAAATATTTGGAGATACTGGGTAGTTGTGATTCGAGTCCGTTGTGTTTTTAAACTTTCGTTTTCTTCTAGCTTCGATCCCTAAAGCTTTCATCATCCGAGCAGTCCGAGGTCTAGATACCTTGTATCCACGATTTTCTAGTTCTACTGACATTCTAGGTGAACCGTAACTTTGATGACTCTCTCCGAAAATATCCTCGATCAACTCAATGATTTTTCGGTTCTCTAGCCATCGATCAGATGGACCAGACTTTAACCAGTTATAATATCCGCTTGTACTTACATCAAGTATTTTTGACATCTTCTCAACAGGGGATTTCAATTTGTGCTTCTTCATGAACCCAAATTTGTGCTGTCGCTCATAGAGAAGATGCCGATCGCCTTTTTTAAGATCTCTGCTTCCATTTTTGCATCTCGCAACTCTTTATTTAAACGTGCGATCTCACGGCCTTCATCTGTAAGCTTTGCTTTTCCATGACCTGGAAAACTGTTGTGCTTAAACTCTTCTTGTTCTTTCTTCCAACGATGGATCAATTGAGTCCCGATACCAAGTTCTCTCGCAGCTTTAGCTACATTACCCTTTTCTTCTGACAACTTCACTGCATTACGTTTGAAGACAGCTGTGTAATTTCTTTTCTGTTTTGACATTTTGCTAATTTAAGTTCTAGTAACAATATCTTAACTAACTGTCCAGTCTAATGTAGCACTTCCAAAACGCAACTCTTATATTAAAAAGCAAGCGTGAATTAATTTAGGAGTACAATATCCTAATACTATAAGTAAAGCTCTATCTTAAAAATTCTATATCTTTATTTCGAATGATGTTGTTTAAACGAATAGTTGTATGTTTTTTAGCCCTGTTGATGTTCGGCACATCGGCTTGCTTGGCTATTGATACACACTATTGCGGAGATGAAGCACAGTCATGGTCTCTTTTCTCTAAAGCCGAATCTTGCGAGATGATGGCAAAAAGATTGAAAGAAGAGAACCAAGAACTTCCACTTTGTTGTCAAGGACTTGAAGACAAAGTCAAAAATGATTCTAAATCAAAAACAGAATTATCAAAGAAACCTTGTTGCTATAACGAATCATTGTGCTTTAAGAAGGATGTCAATGACGATGGTCAATCTCCTGTTTTTTTTATAAACAACGTGGATTACGATTTTCCTGAAACTATTGAAATAATAGAGTCTAAAACGACTATCAAATACCGTCCGTTTTTAGGGCTTCATACCCCGCCTGATCCTCACTTGGACAGAGACATTCACATCTTACATCAGGTATTTATTATCTAATTTCTTCTATTAATTCAATCTTGGCAATCCAAGATTATTATGAGGCTATGCCTCTATTTAATAGACTTAAAAGAAATTTAGATGAAAAAGAATTTACTATTTATTTTTACTGCGATCCTATTGGTATCTTGCTCTTCTGATACCGATTCGAAGGACAAAGAATCTGCGAAATTTACTGTATATGGTAATTGCGGAATGTGTAAAAAAACAATTGAATCCTCACTAGATGGGATTGACGGTGTTATCGAAGCCGACTGGAATGTTAAAACCGACGAAATGACGGTTAGTTTCAATTCCGAAGAAATCACATTAGATAAAATCAAAGAAAAAATAGCTTCAGTAGGCTATGATAGTGACTCGCATCGTGCGAAGGATGAAGTTTATGAGAATCTTCATTCATGCTGTAAATATGAACGCCCAGAATAATATAATATGAAACAAATTTATTTAACTACGATCGTTGGACTGATAACTGTTTTTACAGCATCGTCTCAAACTTTTCAATGGACTACTCCACAGACTGTAGAAGAGAACTTAGCGCAAAACACAACTGTTCAATTTCCTCTGCACCAAACTGCAATAGGATCGGATACCGTTACACTAGCCATTGAAGTGATCTACAATGATATCCCTGCAGGGTGGGATGGAATGCTTTGTATTTACGGTACTTGCCTTGGAATAATTCCACCAGTAGGAACAACGGCTGAAATGACACCTATAAGTGGTTTTACTGAAGGAATGGTAAGATTAACGGTAAACCCTATGTCGGGAACTGAAGTTGCTAAAATTGAGGTTTATGTTTACGATATTGACTTTCCAAATGACGGCGATACATGTGCATTCATTTTGAATACAACCTTAGGAATTGATGCAATCAGTTTGAATCAAATTAATGTTAACCCTAATCCATCAGTTTCAGAAGTTGTTATCGAATCAACAGACAATATTATAAGTGTTACAATTGTTGATATCCAAGGAAACGTTGTTGGGATTGAAAGAAATCTAAATAAAGCTTCGCACACAATCGATGTACAGTCTCTACCAGCGGGTCAGTATATTCTTCAAATTGAAGACGTAAATGGTCTCTATGGTACTAAGAAGTTTATCAGGGAATGAGAGCATTATTAATTATCGCGGTATTATTATTAACAAGCGCAGTTCATTCTGCGGTTGTTTTTGATACGCTATATATTATTGAAGATTCTATTGAAGTATCAACTGGAGGTAAATTGCCCTACATTACTTTTAATAGAACGACAACATTTTCTCAAACTAACGCTAGACTGATTCTAAACGAAGGTGATCAATTGGAACTTCTAGTTGTAAATCTTGACGATATCGACCATGAATTTGAAGTGAAAGATCAAACCGCGACATATTCGATACTAGCAGGTAATCAATTAAGTATTAGTTATACTTTCACTAGTGCAGGTTTATTTATTTTTAGAGATCCAATGAATTTTCCTGACTATTCTTCAGTTGGGCTAAGTGGAATGATTGTGGTTAAAAATCATTCTCATTCAAGTTTTTATTGGAATATTAAGGAACATAAATCTGGATTAAATACCGACGTTTTAAATGGAGGAACAGTTGACTGGTCTTTATATTACCCTGAATTCTTTACTATTAATGGAAACAGTCATCCAAACATCAATACTGATGTGTCTGCCAGAATCACAGGGAATATAGGAGATACTTTAATTCTATACCTGGCTAACACTGGACAAAGTATTCACCCTATGCATTTCCATGGCTATCACGTCGAGGTTTTGTTTTCTTCAAAATCACCTCAACACGTTGGAAGGATGAAGGACAGCCAAGGAATATTTCCATCTGAAGGTGTTGTACTACAATTGGTTCCCGATAAAGTTGGAGAATATCCAGTACACGACCATAACTTAATATCGACAACAGGCGCAAACTTATATCCATTAGGAATGTTTACCACAATTTTGATTACGCCATGATAAAGCCACGCTACATAGCATTTCTCATATGCTTCGTTTCTTTTTCTGGATTCGGTCAAATAGATACTTCTGTAACAATTATTTCAAAAATTGATTTTCTACCGCAATATGAATTGCATGATCAAAACGAAATATTGTTAATGGGCTTTTCCGTAAATATCGGAGGAGGCTTGAATCTTCCCTCTCCAACATTGGAGTTTGTTGAAAATGATTCCGTAGAGTTGAACCTTTGGAATCTTTCTCAAGGGCCTCCACACACAATTCATTTACACGGACTTGATGTGGATCAACAAAATGATGGCGTTCCGATGCTGTCTTGGGAAGTTGAACATGATGACACTGGCAGCTATTATTTTCAAGCTCCTCACCCAGGAACGTACTTATATCATTGCCATGAAACATCTGTGCTCCACGTTCAAGCTGGAATGTACGGAATGGTTATCGTTCGCCCTCAAAGCGCTGATACTTTAACTTGGGAAAGTGGATATAGTTTTCACAGTGAACGCGCTTGGTTGGCATCAGAAATTGATACAAATTGGCACAACGACTCTATCATTCATCATCCTCATGACACTACCGCTACAACACATTTGATTCTAGATTACGAGCCGCAACATTTTTTGATCAACGGGAAATCAGAACAACAGCTCCTTAATACT
>JABSPC010000585.1 GCA_013215515.1 Crocinitomicaceae bacterium | reverse complement strand
TCTCAGTAACGCCTGATTATACAGACATTTGTCATTCAGAGGTTCAATTTATTGATGAATCAGCTGGTGGCAATCATTATTTTTATTGGTATGATGATTCGACTATTTTCTCGATGGGAGCTGAGGCAAATCCAATCCACCAATACTTATTTGACGGAACGCATTATCCAATGCAAATTGTGACAAACGAATGGGGTTGTAAGGATACAGCGTACAACGAATTGTACATCGAACCATTTACACTTTATATTCCAAATACATTTACTCCGGATGGTGATGAATTCAACCAATCCTTTCAACCATTTTTCAGTTCGGGCTACGATCCTTATGATTTCACGATGACTATTTATAACAGATGGGGTGAGGTTGTATTCGTTTCCCACGATGTTAATGCAGGTTGGGACGGAACATACGGAGGTTCTAGAGAAATCCAAGACGGAATGTACAATTGGACAATCGAAGTTAAAACGATCGCTAATGATGAGCGCGTTTCTGTTCAAGGACACGTGACCATTATTCGATAATAATTTTTCGCTGCAGAAAAATACCATCAGCAGAAATCAACAGGATATAGGCTCCGGCGTTGACTTGTTGGACATCTACTTCTTCGTCATTAAAGGCATTCCCTTTTAAAAGAACGCTACCACGTAGATCAATTAATTCATAAGAATAATCACCTTCAACTCCATTGACTTGAAACTTTTTGTTCGTTGGATTTGGATAAACAACCACATCCTCTTCTTTTATTTCACCGATTCCCACAGCGCATTTGGTATAGCTCAATTGTTTAACCCCTGGCGCATGAGAAACGAAAGGAACAAACGACCTGATGTAAGCGATATAAATATAATCATCCGTAACATCCAGACCCCATGAACCAGCAGTATCAAGAGTAGTTCCAAAAGAATCAATCGCAACGAGAGAATACGGATCAGAAATATCAATTACCAGTAAATCAGATGAACCTGCCGACACAAAAAGAATATCACATTCAAACTGCGCAACAATTTCATTTGTATGGACAGGTGAGCCGAACCAATTTCCAGTAGGACAGCCAATGGGGTTCCAATGCGATAACAGAGCAGCATTTGCAGGGTCTGCAATACTCCAAGATTCCATTCCACAGTAATCAACAGCAACGTATGCGACAGTATCTTCGACAACAATATTATTGTAAGCTCTTGGCCAATCATTTGGTGGATTCAAAGTGATCGGGTTTGCAAATTCTCCAATTTGAACTGGGTTATTGATATCAGCACAATCAATTATTCGAACTCCTCCGGCATCATAACAGAGGTAAACTAAATTGTCAACAACGGTCATTCCTCTGGCATTCACCTTTAAAGTATCATTATCAATGTATGGAAACGTAACATCCGGAATCAACTGAGAAACAAATGAAATAGAATTGGGATCAGAAATTTTTAGAATAATCAATCCTTCTGCCATTCCTCCAACGTAAGCGTAATCCCCTTGAATTTGAATTATTCCTGTTCCATTTCCGAAAGGCGCAATCCATTCATCCAACACAATTGGATTCGTCGGATCTGCAACGTCAATAATCACCATTCCGGTCGGATCGCTACTTCCAAATACTCCACCCAACGCAACATAAAGTAAGGTGTCTCGCTGCGTAAGACTTGATGCCGCCATGAAAATTTCATTGGTATCAATAACTTCAATCAAATT
>JABSPC010000584.1 GCA_013215515.1 Crocinitomicaceae bacterium | reverse complement strand
TTTGCGATTAGAACACCTTACATTCTTATTCCACTTAGTTTGTATTTATCATCAATAGCCCAATGCATTTTTTTGTAGACTTTTATTCTATCGATTGTAATAGTTCCACTGAATTGGCAAATGTTATTTTTGACCATTGATTTTCCGACAACATGATAGGCACTGGAATCAATAGAGTCCTTCACGATTGAAATAAATTTCATTTTGATTCGCTGAAGGTTAGGTCCAATAATTCCAAAGATTCTACCGTGCTCAGTTTTCATCCAAATGGATTCATAATTTAGATAGGACAAACTGTCTTTGAAATTCTGATCGTAAATATTTTTCTCGTCTAGCATGCGATTTTCCCATTCTTTAGACCTTCTGTTTTCTTGGGCGATTGAGTTGAAAGCCATGGAAACGAAGAATAAATAAAAGAGTAGCTTCATAATTATGAAAACGTTTAGTGCCTGCTAATTATTGGGTGAAAATGCGTTTCGTAGTCGTTAAATTTTGTCTCGTACTTGAGTTTTCCCAATGTATCATATTCTTTTAGAGTCTCTTTTGAAAAATCAGCATACCCTTTGATCTTTCCGTTCATGTGGTAGACTATATGAATGCCATAACTGCGCGTCATCATTCTTTGGTTTAGATTATCATAAAGAAGGCAAAAATCTCCTTCATACCACAATTGACCGTTTATGTATGGTGCTCGAATATGAACCGAATCTTTTTTAATGTATAATCCTTTCGGAGGAATTATATAAGCACGCCCGGCTGCTGGGAACCCCGACCAAATATGATCTCCATGCTCATAGAGACTTACCATTAAAAGGCTTTCTCGCTTGCCGTAATAAGTATATTGGAGTCCGTCAATTTTCCCGTTTTTATAAAATTATTTTCCATGACGGGTAGTATGAGTTCCATGCAAGGTATCGTTGACATACATTGAACTGTCTACGAATCTACCTTTCCATTTTTTAATCCATAGTCCTTGTTTGAGGCCATTGATGTCCGCATAATTTAAAGAGCCCGAATAGTCAATTATAAGTTCTGAGTTAAGAGTTGAATCTTGTACATTCTCGATCTGAACCTTTTTAGGTCGATTCTTAACCACATTTAGTTTGTCTGGAGCTGAAGTGCATCCGATGAGGACCAGAATAATTGACATGAAGATTAATTCGGATTTCAATTGTGTTTCTTTTCTCTAAAGTAAGAAAAAGCAAGAGCTATTAGATAATAGTCACTTTTGAGTATCTTGAATTATTTGTGGTTCATATCAAAAGCATTCTCCCAATGGTTTGTGAGCTTGTCCGGGTTTCTGAAAGGAATTAGAGATAAGAACGTCAAACATGTGGCATAAATAAACTAAAGAAAGGAGAGTGCAATGTTAAACTGGAATGATGTAATTAAGTTGGCAAATCACGGAACCCCTGCGCCTGATAAACGTGTAGAGAAAACAGAGAATGAATGGAGAGAAATTCTAACACATTAACAATTTAGAATTACCCGACAAAAAGGAACCGAAGCGGCAGGGTCAGGTGCACCCTGTCGCGTATACGATGCAGGAGGGTACAGTTGCGTTTGTTGTAGTTCACCGTTGTTTGATTCCACAATTAAGTTCGACTCTGGTTCCGGATGATCCAGTTTTACGCAACCTATAAAAGACAATGCTGTTAAGCATGAAAAAGATTCTACATTCGGAATGATTCGAGTGGAAGTTATGTGTAACACTTGTGACAGTCATTTGGGACATGTGTTCCCTGATGGCCCTGCACCAAGCGGACTTCGCTATTGTGTGAATTCCGAATCAATTGAATTGACTAAAAAATAAAAATATGAACGAGTTAAAGCATGATACAGATAATCGACGTTACATTCTCAAAGTTGAAGATGGCCAAGAGGCTTATGTAAGTTACTCTCTGGACGACAAGAAAATGAATTTGACATACTCCTTTGTTCCTAATGAACTGAGAGGACAAGGTGTTGGTAAAGAACTTGTAGAAAAGACTTTTTAAATGCTAACCGAGGAAGGGTTTGAAGCAACCGCATATTGTTCTTATATTGGAATTGTTGCAGCGCGAAATCCAAAATGGAGAACGATAATTAACTAGATATAAGATGAAAGAATTAGCACAAAATATCAAGAACTATTTTTCGAAAAAGGAAAGCAATGACGAATTAGTAAAGGCTCCTGAGGGTATGTGCCCAACGTGTTGGGGTTTCAACGAATGGGATAATAAATATTATGAGGTCATTCGTGATAAGCATTTAACTCCAGGTGGTGATGTCTACGATAGCTTTATTTCTAAGATCGTTGACAACACGTGAATACAACACACAAGCATGAGGGTATTCTTTTGGAGTTTATTTTGAAACGGAGTTTAATATTTGTCCGACAGGCTGGTTTCATCTTGGTCCTGTTCTGGGTTTGGTGTATGGAAGTCAGTTGGAATTGAACTCGGGAATACATATTGGGTTTGAAATTTAAATCGATGAGAAAAAATTAATTTTGCAAAGCATGGAAAATATTAAAAAAGCATATATAGCAGGTGGGTGTTTTTGGGGAATGGAAGATCTTTTTAGAGTAAGAATAGGGATCAAAGACACAGAGGTAGGTTATTTGGGTGGAGAGAATGACTCCCCGACATATAAGGATCATCCTGGGCATGCTGAAGGGATAGAGATCACATATGATACAGAAGAAACTTCTTTTGAAGAGATATTGGATTTTTTCTATCGAATTCACAATCCAACAACGATAGATCAACAAGGAAACGATAGAGGAGCAAGTTATCGATCTACCATTTTCTTTCAAGATGAAGAGGAGAAAAGTGTTTCAAAAGAAATTATTGAAACTGTAAATGCTACGAATAAATGGGAGGGGAAGATAGCTACGACATTAGAACCTTTCACGAAGTTTTGGCCGGCTGAGCCTGAGCATCAAGATTATTTGGTGCGGAATCCAAATGGGTATACGTGTCACTTTGAACGGTTTGGGACTTTTTTGTAGGTGGAGTGTACTTGACACTTAATTAAGCTCTAGCTCTTGGAGTGGAAAATATTTGCTGAGACTAAAAAACGATTTCACAGGGTCTTTATGTTTTTTGTTCGAATTAGATTTCGAGTGATTCTGACTTCCTCAGTTGTCAATATCGTTTTCATAGGCAACGATTTAGATTCGTTAATTATATCTGCGAAACTAAAATCTTCTTAAATTCAAGTCACAAATGCAACTTTTAGATTAATGGGTTAAATAGCTTCAAAACAGGAGGGGAATAACGAAATTTCCCCCTCTGTTTCTAGAAAGGAGTTATTTTACCCCGTTAAATCGCCAAAAATAAAGTTGT
>JABSPC010000583.1 GCA_013215515.1 Crocinitomicaceae bacterium | reverse complement strand
TCGTAATTTTCCAAGCTAGATTTAACTGCTTGATCAACCCCAGAACCTGAATTTGCATTCAATTGAGCATTCATTGCAGTCCAAGCAGCAGCACTATATGGTAAAGCGTAATTTTTAAGACTTGATTTAATAGCAATATCAACAGAAGAACCAGAATCACCAGAAGGTGCGGCTCCAGCATCAAGCTTAGCGCTTAATGAATCCCAAGCGTTAGAGTTGTATGGTAACTCTAAGTCGTTGAGACTGTCTTTAATGCTATTTTCTATATTCTTTTTCATTCTAATTATTAATCTTAATGAACTTCTCTTTTAAAGTTCTTTTAAGGTTTAATTTTGCCTTAGACAAGTTTGATTTGGAAGTTCCTTCGCTGATTCCAAGTATCTCTGCTATTTCCTTGTGTGTATACTCCTCCATTACATAGAGGTTAAATACTGCACGGTAAGCAGGTGATAAATTTTGAATAGCTTCTAATGCTATTTCAGCTTTTAGTCCTACGAATTCGAGTTCTTCATTCTCAACCATCGGGTCTGACCCGCCGAGTTTGAAATCTTCATCGTTGTCCGTTAATAAAGGGTTCTTTTTAGATTTTCTGATGTTATCAATTGCTGTATTAGAGACAATCCTTCTCATCCAACCTTCGAACGATCCTTTATAATCGAACGCTTCCAACTTGTCAAAGATCTTAATAAAACCTTCTTGGAGCATTTCTTCTGCGGTATCTCTATCACGAGCGTAACGCATACAAACACCTAACATTTTCCCGTAGAAAAGCTTAAACAACTCTTCTTGTGAGCGACGGTCATTTTCGATACAACCGCTTATTAATTCCTTTAAATGTTCTTTATTCTCCACATTGTTTTCATTCGTTAGACGCTTCTCTTTTAACACGGTTGCCTTTAAGTGCTAGAATTCTTTTTGCACGGTCAAAAAATACCAAAATTTAGACGTTATTCTCTTACAATTATATTAATTTCACGACTTACTCGATTATAATTAATCAATATATACAAAAATGAAAGTAACTGTTGTAGGTGCTGGAAACGTTGGAGCTACTTGTGCAGACGTATTAGCGCACAAAGAGATAGCAAATGAAATTGTTTTGCTTGACATCAAAGAAGGTTTTGCAGAAGGTAAAGCATTGGATATCTGGCAAACTTCTCCAATCAATCAATATGATTCAAGAACAATTGGATCTACAAATGATTACTCGAAAACAGCGAACTCTGATGTAGTTGTTATTACATCTGGATTGCCAAGAAAACCAGGTATGTCGCGTGACGATTTAATCGCTACGAACGCTGGAATTGTGAAAATGGTAACAGAGAATGTTGTTAAGCATTCTCCAAACGCAAAAATCATCTGTGTTTCGAATCCATTAGACGTAATGACGTACTGTACGTATTTAACGGCTAAAATTGATCGTAGTAAAGTTTTCGGAATGGCTGGTGTTTTAGATACTGCTCGTTACCGTGCTTTCTTAGCAACAGAATTAGGTGTTTCTCCAAAAGATATCCAAGCGGTATTGATGGGAGGACACGGAGATACTATGGTACCTCTTCCTCGTTATACTACTGTTGCTGGTATTCCAGTTACAGAGTTAATATCTAAAGAAAAATTAGACGAGATCATCGAAAGAACAAAATTCGGAGGTGGAGAAATCGTTAAGTTACTTGGAACATCTGCTTGGTATGCTCCTGGAGCTGCTGCTGCTCAAATGGTAGAAGCTATCATTAGAGATCAGAAAAGAGTTTTCCCAGTATGTGCATGGTTAGATGGTGAGTACGGTATGAAAGATATCTTTTTAGGAGTTCCAGTAATTCTTGGAAAAGACGGAATCGAAAAAATTATCGAACTTGATTTGAACGATGAAGAAAAAGCAATGTTGAACGAAAGTGCTGAAGCGGTAAGAAACGTAATGGCCGTTCTTGACAGCATGAATGTAGACGCTTAAGCGATTTACATCTAAATATATTGAACTCCTGCTTGATTATTCAAGTGGGAGTTTTTTTTGTTCCAAACATTTATTAATGCGTATTTTGTATTCTTCCAAACTTAAAGGTTCGTCAAAATAAAACAGAATATGCCCTTTACCATCCTTAATTTTAATTTGGCTTGCCGAAGCATTTACAAACCTGAACTTTCCACGTCTTTTGTGTATAAAAATAAGAACCTCCTCACCAGTACCAATTCGTTTGTAGCTTGAACTTGGGCCGTTAATAACAGTTATCTTTTCTTTAACTTTTTCTTTAATTGTTTCTGAAACTTATACATTTCCTTTCACAGATACAACTTTACCAACTACAATTAAGTCTGATCGATTCACCATTTCTTCAAAACTAAGAAGTCTTCTTTTGGCACAAGATTGGTGACTAATAAATAGAATAGAAAGAAATAGAATCAATCGCATAAATGATACTTCTTAAATTCAAGTCACAAATGCAACTTTTAGATTAATGGGTTAAATAGCTTCAAAACAGGAGGGGAATAACGAAATTTCCCCCTCTGTTTCTAGAAAGGAGTTATTTTACCCCGTTAAATCGCCAAAAATAAAGTTGT
>JABSPC010000582.1 GCA_013215515.1 Crocinitomicaceae bacterium | reverse complement strand
TTATTTGGAAATTCTACAAACCGAAGATAAAGACGATGATTCTTCTCCAGATCGACCAAAGAAAAAGAAATCGGTTGATACAATAACTCCAAAGGTTATCAAGCTTATCACTCAAACTGTAAATGATTTGGCAGATGATGAGGGCTGGGCTTTCTTGGGAGATGTTGGGAGTTTAATTCAGAAAAAACAACCGCATTTCGATGCTCGGAATTATGGATTTGAAAAATTGACTCCTTTAATTAAATCGACTGGTAAATTTGAAATTGACCAGCGAGATAGCGGAAAAGGACGTTATAAGTTGATTTATATTCGGAGGATGAATTAATAACCTATAAATCAGGCAGCCTGTATCCAGTAATTCTCTTTGGGTAATTCAACAATGTCCAGGCGAAATAGAACTCATTCTGCCTTTGAGGGGTATAAGTGGACAACATATTTAAAAGTAGATGCTGGGTAAACCAGCATCTTTTGGTTCTTTACAATCTTGCCTTTCTTTTGAATAATTTCGAATTCTTCAAGGCTTGGAAGTACATAGTCTTGCCAATCAAACTCTTCATCAACCCACTTAATTTTAGTTTTCCAATAATAATATGCCAAGGCCTGATCATAGGTAATAAACTCCATAATCGATTCATCATCGGACGGATAACTTTCATGATCTGGGGTGATATCTATTCTAATTATTATCATAAACGGTTGTAAATCCGCATGAACTATTTTAGCCAATGGTTCTCCCAATCGATTGTACTTTCCAATCCATCCTGACTTGGGTAGATATCCCTTATTCAAAGAATTATCTGGTACCCACATCGTATCAGGAGTCGAGGTTCCATTGTACATTATCTTTTCTTTGAATTGACCATCTAATCCATAGCCTTTAGCATCCATTTGGCAATATTCAAACATAGAATTCATTCGAAGCTTGTAGTCGTCAGACTCCAGTAACTCCTGAACAGCATCGTCTTTTCTTTTTATTTTTCGTTTATAATTCAAGCTAAAAAGTTCGCGGTTGATGTCGCGGTCAGAAAATTCTATATCCACATATTCTAAGTCCGGCTCTGAAAAATAATATTCCGGATGGTCAAGAAATCGAGCAGCCAAAAAGTCTTCTTCTAAATTCATATATAAGAACTCACGCAGAACCGAATCTTCAACTGACTGCATAAACTCTAGGTAATCGTCATTTGAAATATTCCATTGCTCCGTATAATCGCGGCCCTCAATTTCGAAGTTCACAGAAACGGATGGTTCATTAACGACATCATCTTTAATTGGCAATGTAACGACAGCAGAATAAGGCAATTCAGCATCGTTCAATTTGGCTTGAATTTGTTTTGATTTCCAATTGCAAAAGGCGTTGGCTTGAAAACCGTCAATACCGTGAACAGGAAATTCATTGAATAAACGCTCGTCTAATTCTGCTATCACACTGCGTTCATCTCTTAAATGATTAGACGTTTTGGCCATTTCAAACTTAATCCTAAAAACAGGAACTTCATTTTTAATCTTCACGGCGTTAGAACTCCATGCAACATCAGGAGTGTAGTGAAATATTTGCACCACGGAATCGTATTTAAGTCCTTTGAAACCAGTATATTCACCAGTATATTGGTACTTGTAATTACTGTAATCAAACTCCCTTTGTCGATAATACCGCTGAGACGGTTTATTATACATTATTGCCAAGATTGGAACCAACTCTTGATCCTCGTAATAGAACCTATGCTCCCAATTAAGAGAGATTAATCTTCGAGAATTTCTTCGAAATCCTTCGGCAGCGGTTGATTCAAACGAACCAAACCTTGCCGCATCTTCATCATCAAATAAATAGCGAATAATCAAATTTCGCGCTATTGAATCTCGTGTCCAATCTTGAAATTCTTGATAATCAGCGTTTGTGACATATGCATTACTAATAAACCGAAGTACTTCTTGCTTTGAATCAAAAGAAATAGGATCGTGATGGAGAACAAATTGATTGTTATAACGTGCTCCATTCACACGATTCAAATAAACCATTGATGTATCCATAATACACTCTTGGCATTCAAAGTAAGGAGAATAATCACCAATTGAAGGTAACACACTAAAATCATCCTTGAATATTTTATTCAATTTCTTCTGATCCTTCGAATCAATTTGCCCCAAGGAACAATAGGAAATTAGGCACAGAAAAATAAAAAGAAGGTGTTTCATTCTACTATAGCTTCATTCGTAACTGAACGGTCAAATCCGACTTCGTATTCCCTGTTATTTCTTCGGCGCTAGAACCCAAAGATGTTCTATTTGCGTAAATACTTACACCATACCTCACCCAAAGATCAAACTTGCGCAAGAAGGTGTAACGAATAAGTGCATACGCTCGACTTCCTTTGTAATAATACGATGGAACCGAGAAGACATACAAAGCATTGCTTTCATACGTGTAAATTCGAGTATCGTAGCTATCTGTATCGAATAAGGCGTAGCGCAACGCAATATCAATCGGAGATGATTTTGGTCTGTACAGAAGGTCTTGAGTTATAATAATTCCACTTTCTGGTGTATTGCTCAGCCGGTTGATGGTCACGTACTCTACTCTACTTTTCAATCTAAAATTTTCTGATATCTTATAATTGAAGTTGATTCTGAAATTTCGCTGAACCACATCTTCCAGTTCCGTAATTGTTCCGTCAGAATCGCGGCTGTTCTTTTGACGCATTTGTTGTCTGAATCGCGCATAAATTTCCAATGATCGACTCGGCTTGTATGAAGGCTGAATCATTATCTCGTA
>JABSPC010000581.1 GCA_013215515.1 Crocinitomicaceae bacterium | reverse complement strand
TATCCCCAGATCGCTAAACGACCCGATTTCAACGAATGAAGTAAATATCTCAGGTTTTCTAAATGTCCTTGTTGCAGCTAGAGACGCCAATGTCAAGCGATTTGTTTATGCTGCTAGCTCATCTACTTATGGCGATTCAAGTGAACTACCAAAAATTGAAGAAAATATTGGAAAACCGCTTTCGCCATACGCTGTCACGAAATACGTTAATGAAATTTACGCACATGTTTTTAGATTAAACTATGGAATGGAAGTCATTGGGCTTCGTTACTTCAATGTTTTTGGAAGACGTCAATCTCCGCAAGGAGCATACGCGGCAGTTATCCCAAAATTTGTTGAACTTTTGATCAATCACGAGTCACCACTAATTAACGGAGACGGAACATTCTCAAGAGATTTCACTCATATCGATAATGTGATTCAAATGAATCATTTAGCAGCGCTAACGGAAAATCCAGCAGCTTTGGGAGAAGTTTTCAACACAGCAGTTGGGAAAAAAGCGGATTTAAATCAACTCACTTCAAAGCTTAAATATTTATTGAAACAATTCGATCCGGCCATTGAAAACATTGAAATTGAGCATGGGCCTGAGAGAAATGGAGACATTCCTCATTCGTTAGCATCAATTAAAAAAGCCAAATCAATACTTGGTTATTCGCCTACGCATACCTTAGAAACAGGCCTAGTTGAAGCAATCGACTGGTACTGGACCAACCTGAAAAAATAATTAGATCAACTTTATTGATTTAGACGTTAACTACATATTAACGTCTTTATGTTAAGGAATTGAATTGAATTGCTTAATTCGAAGCCGTTCTATATATATATTTGTCTAAACCAATAACTATGACGAATCAATCTAGAAAGCGTCATCTTGCTAAGACTATTACCTGGAGAATCACAGCAACGCTTACAACGTTTTTGCTCACATGGTTCATCTCTGATGATATAAAAATCGGAATTGCCGTCGGAAGTTGGGAATTCGGAATCAAGATGGCACTCTATTACTTTCATGAACGCATTTGGTATAGCTCTAATTTTGGTTTAGACAAATCCAAAAGAAAAAGTCAATGAGCAACAACGTCATACATCAGAAGTTTGGGCTCTCGAAAGAAGACCGACAAAAGATTAAAAAACATTCATCTTTTTTGATCTGGTTTACTGGGCTCTCTGGTTCTGGAAAATCAACATTGTCTAGTGCAGTGGAGCAAAAACTTCATAAAATGAGCGTTCACACTTACCCCCTTGATGGTGATAATGTTCGGAATGGAATCAACAAGAACCTTTCTTTTTCCGCAGAGGATCGAGAAGAAAATATACGCCGTGTTGCGGAGATAGCGAAGTTATTTATTGACGCGGGAGTGGTCGTCTTGGGATCATTCATATCGCCATATAAGAAAAGCAGGGCAGAAATCAAGAAGATTGTTGGTGAGGAAAATTTCATTGAAGTTTACATGAATACTTCTCTTGAAGAATGTGAACGTAGAGATGTAAAAGGACTATATAAAAAAGCTCGAAGTGGAGAAATTAGTTCATTTACTGGTATATCGGATCCCTATGAAGCACCAGAATCTGCGGATGTAGAAATTGACACAGAGAAATTTACAGTTGAAGAAGCAGCGGTTCAAATTATCGAAGCGGTTCAACAGAAATTGAAATTGACATGAGTAAGTATTACTTAAATTATATTGATGAATTAGAATCGGAAGCGATTTTTGTTCTTCGCGAGGTAGTAGCTAAGTTTCAGAATCCAGTATTGCTGTTTTCTGGAGGAAAAGATTCTATCGTTTTGACACATCTGGCTAAGAAAGCGTTTTATCCAGGCAAAATCCCATTCGCTTTAATGCACGTTGATACAGGGCATAATTTCCCTGAAACAATTGAATTTAGAGACCGATTGATTGATGAATTAGGAGTCAAATTAATTATTGGGTCGGTACAAGATTCTATTGATCAAGGACGTGTAGCAGAAGAAAAAGGAAAAAGCGCAACTCGAAATTCATTGCAAATCACGACTCTACTAGACGCAATTGAAGACAACAAAATTGACTGTGCAATGGGGGGAGCAAGACGGGATGAAGAGAAGGCCAGAGCCAAAGAGCGCTTCTTTTCTCATCGTGATGATTTTGGACAATGGGATCCTAAAAATCAGAGACCAGAACTTTGGAACATGTTCAATGGAAAGCATTTCGAGGGGGAACATTTCAGAGTCTTTCCTATAAGTAATTGGACAGAAATGGATATTTGGAACTACATCAAACGTGAGGATATTCAAATTCCATCCTTGTATTTCGCGCATCAACGCGATGTTGTTTGGAGAAACGGTTCTTGGATTCCAAATTCCGATTTCTTAATTCTGAATGAGAATGAAGAAGTCGTTTCAAAAAAGATTCGATTTAGAACTTTAGGAGACATTACGATAACTGGAGGAATAGAATCTGATGCAGATACACTAGAAAAAATCGTTTCGGAAGTTTCCGCAATGAGAGAGACTGAAAGAGGAAATCGAGCGGATGACAAACGATCTGAAAGCGCGATGGAAGACAGAAAACGTCAAGGATACTTTTAATAATGAGAACATGAAATTGGACAACAATCAATTATTGAGATTTACGACAGCAGGAAGTGTTGATGATGGAAAAAGCACGCTAATTGGACGTTTGCTGTACGATTCAAAATCGATTTTCGAAGATCAACTAAGTGCGATAAAAAAAACGAGTGAACGCAGAGGCC
>JABSPC010000580.1 GCA_013215515.1 Crocinitomicaceae bacterium | reverse complement strand
AAAGGATAGAAAACGTCTTAAGAACAAATTGCAGAACCAGGTTAATAAATCAGAGCAAAAAATTGATGAACTGGAAACTAAAATTGCAGAACAAGATTTGGTGATTGCTGATTTGAATTATGACGATAAGGCGAAAGCTGAAGAGATTCTAGGTGCTTATAATGATCTAAAATCTAAGCTTGATGAGCATATGTCTCTTTGGGAAGAAGCAACTGAAGGTTTAATGGAAATTGAAGAATAAGTTGGCTCGGCCTGTTTTATCTTAGAAATTAATCCAATTATCCCATTTTTCGGGCTTTCTTTTTTTGACGTTTCTTATTCCTTTTTATAGATTTCTTAACTGTTTTTGATTGCATGTTCCAATAGTGCTTATAGGCTTTCTTGTTTGCTTTTTTTGCATGTCGATCCGTCTTCTTTTTTTCCTTAGCTAGCTGTTGTTGAATTTCATCGGACGTGCCTGTAATTGGCTTGGTAGTTCCACTGCTTGAATTGATTGTCACAATCAACAATAAAAAGATGCCGATAATCGTTCTAATCTTCATAACTTTGATATACCATATTTAAAACGTAATGAAAGTACGATTTATTTTAATGTTGGCAGTTGCGTTTTTATTGACCGCCTGCCCTCAAAATACTACACATCCAGTTCCAAGTATTCCTTTTGATATTTCAATTAATATCACGCTTCCTACTTATTCAAGTTTGCAAGGTGTTAGCGGATACGCATATGTAAATGGAGGTTCGAGAGGAATCATCGTCTACCGTAGAGGAATCAATGATTTTATTGCTTTTGATAGACATTCACCGGCTGATGTTACTGGAGTTTGTGCTCAGCCGTTGACTCCAGACGTTGGTAATTTCTTAATGCTAAACGATACCTGTAATAACGCTCAATTTTCTTTATACGATGGTTCACCAATGTCAGGATTTGAGTATGGATTGAGGCAATATGCAGTTACTTGGGATGGAAATCAGACGGTTCGAATTTATAATTAGCTGTATAAACCCCACAAGAAGTCGTATTCTGTTTCTTGTATCAATCCTCAAGTTTCTTGGCCACTTGTTGGTTCTCTATCAAAAGCTATTCATTGTTGGTCATCTTTCGGATTCCCCATCAAAAGCTATTGCTTTTTCTTATTTTTGCATAAAATTTTCTGATGAACGATATTAAGGTTACAATTATCGACCGTGAAGGTGTAAGCCATGAGCTTATAGCTCCTACTGATATGAATATGAATATCATGGAGGTTTGTAAGTCTTACGAATTACCAGTTTTGGGCGAGTGCGGTGGAATGGCGATGTGCGCTACTTGTCAATGCTATCTCGAGTCAGACACAGAATTACCGGAACAAAGTGATGACGAGCTTGATATGCTTGACCAAGCGTTTCATGTTGAGGATAATAGCCGTTTAGGATGCCAAATTCATATATCAGATGAAATCGATGGAATCGTCCTTCGTTTGGCACCAGAAGAGTAAGTTACAGAGCAAAAGACATTCCCAAGTTGAAAGAAATTAAAGAATACAACCTTCTTTCCTTTGAAGCACTATACGCATTTGACTCTGCAAAATATGTTACGTCAGGAGCGCCGAAATAGGCTGGAGCATCAATTCCAACATTAAAATTATACCGAATTCCGTACGTGATCATCATAAACTTATTAATTGGAGTTCTAACATTTAAAGTGTACATGAACACCAGTCCCTTGAACGCATCATTTGTATAATCGTAAAACCTTTCATCGAAATCGTCCAAAATGGGCAACTCGTTATTATAAGTTGTCGGGTAGAATACATGTTCGTAGTCTTTTTGAACAATTTTCGTTCTCGAGAACCCAATTCCGATTTGATGGCTTAGTCCAATAGGCAAAAGGCCACTATGAGACGTGAATTCAAATCGAGGCATAAATACCATAGTTCTCATATTGAGTGCCTCATGTTTCATCTGCATGCTTGTAGCACCACCAGAAGGGTAGCTAACATATGCGTAAGTAGGTGCATGAATATTCATGAACTCTATATCAAACTCAAACCCAAGAGCAAAATTATTCGCTAGTGCGTATGAAGCTCCTGTTCTAATTGAGTAATCGAACATATCCAATTTCTCTACTAATACACCAGATCTGGACTTATACATACTTCCATTAAGCATGTTTATAACTGGCATTGCGCCACCAAAACTTAAGTCTAAAGAAATCTTTTTACCGTAGAGTCCTGTATTTTGTGCTTGAACAGAAGAACCAATAAAAAATATTGAAATAAATACTAAGGTTCTCATTTTGTTGAATTTAACTGAGTGAAAATACTGTATACGTGTGCTCCGATAGTATGCTTTCTTGCACTATCCTTTATGTAATGGCTAGACCCCGTTACAATTCTTGCTTCTTTAGTGTCTAGAATAATCATGTTGATTTCCGTATTGTTTCCCATCAATAATTTCATTGGGAAATAAATAGGTGCCGCTGGATAGAAGATAATTGCATAAATAGCCCCCATTCCCAAGTCCGCATCATATCGATGCTCTACAACTGAGAACATAACTTTCGTTGTTCCGTAGTTTTCCTCTAGTTGATTCAGTAACTCATAATCTACTGGGAAAGGGTCCATGTCGTTGTTGTTTGTTATTTGCATCAACATGTTTAATAAGGTACTTCGCTCATTGTAAGATTGAGTTCCTTCCGTTGACAACTGAGAACTATTAATTGGATATATTTTTATTCCAGTTGAAGCGGATGATTCTTCGATTACTTCTGAAAAACTGGCTTCCAATTTTTCAGATTTCACACGATCAATACTGTTCTTTTTGTAGCTATAAACTGTCGGTTCAACTACGATTAACTCGTCAATTCCCAGTTTTAAACGATTCTTACTTTCTTCCTGATCAAATTTCCTTTGATCCGAATAACTCATTGCATCATAAGTATCTTCTAAGTCTTTTTCGGCTTTAAACTCATCTTTGTATTTCTCAAAAATAGCATTGAAGTCTTCTGATACTATAATATCTGGAAGTAAGTATGTTCGAAACTCAGTTGAATCAAAATTCAATGCTAGATCAACATCTTTTTTGGATTTGATTCTATCGTATTTACTTTTTGGAGCCTTAGCCTGAACTGTAGTCGAATCATTAGGATCAATTATATTATTGATTTCAAATATTCCCTTAGCACTTTCATAATTACTTTTGGAGTATTCAGTCAACTTGAAGTTTTCACCGAAAGCAAGTGTTTTAACAAACCGTTCCCAGATCAATTTGATTTCTTCATCCGAACTATTGTCTGTATAAATATCATACATCTGACGCGTTGCAAATGCTTCTAGTTCATCCTTGTTCATTTTTCTAATCATGTAGTGAATCGCAGCAGATGCGCCTTCATAATCAGATTTTCTATCAATCGTACGACTGATTTTATTGTTTAGACGGTACATTAGAAGTCCCAACCATGTCTGGGCTTTCATTCTTTTTAAATACATTGATTCTGGAAAATCTCTTTCCAATAGAAATATAGAGTACACAGCACGACCATATTTCGCTTCAATTACATCATTCCTGACTGCTTCAAAGCGAGCTATGTTTCTAATGTATTTAAACTTCTCATCGCCTTGAAAGTTAATATCTGTTCCCCAATTTTTCGAATTATCTAGAGCTTCAGTAATAGCCTCTTTTCTTGTTTTGATATTAGGATGCGTACTTCTACTATCATCTTCATCTTCAATCGCTTTTATTTCAAACTTTTTATCAGGAAAAAGACTTGGTGGTAAAAACAGACTGTCAGAATGTTGAAAATAAGAAAGACTTATATCAATTTCATCAAAAGGCAAATATGAATACATCAAAACGTCAAAGGTTGGGATAATTTCATCCTTGGAGTATCCTGCCGCTTGGTACATTTCAAGGCCTTTCATATCAGCTTCAAGCTCTTTGTCTTTAGAGTATACACTCATTTTCTCAATACTATGTCTTCTGTTTTTTGTTTTGTAACTGAATGACTCAACGACATGGTGCTCTAAGTAATGCGCTATTTCATGTGCTAGGATATAAGCAATTTGAGCTTCACTTGTAACTTGAGACATAAGTCCTGTTGTAACGAACACAATTCCTTGTTCAGTAGAAAAGGCATTTACCGAATTGGACTTTAATGTATAGAAACGTAATTCAGATCTAGATTTTTTGTCCTTTTTAAGAAGTTTGTCCGCTATTTTTTCGAGGTAAGTTGAAATTTCATCGCCGTACGTTACGTATCCTGAATGGAGTAAGTCGTCAATTGCGTAATTAATTCCTTCAAAGAATACCTTTTCTTGAGTTCGCCTCAAGCTTTTATCTCCTTCGGCTAAATCATTTTTTAATTTGTCGTAGGTTAACACGGTAAAATCTTCAGGAATAGTACCTGCGGATAGAAGAGTCGTGTAGTTATTGAAATCTGCTTGACCAAAAGATGTCAGGCAAGTTAGTAGCGGTATCAAGAATAGAAATTTCATAGTATTGAAATTAACGTTTTTATCTAATTCAGCGTGAATAATCATAAGAATATGGTCGAAACCAGAGTTAAACCACGTAAGATTACGTGTTATTGTAACGCCTATCTGTTGAGAGTTATTTTAATTCAGTGAACACTCACTTTTTTAATTCCATTGGAATAGTGCAAATAGGAATAGCTTCAATTTTATGCTTGTTAACAGTATTGAGTCGTCTAAAAATCTTTAGAACCTCTGTCTGTCTATCATTCAACTTGTTTTTATTGCCGTCAAAACTCATGGCCCACTCTAACTCGGGATAGCTTGCTCCAATTTGATCCTCATCACTTCTTCCGTCTTCCCAAAGGCCATCTGTTGGTTTGGCAGAAACGATCTCGTCAATTACACCAATTTCTTTT